>JAVWIF010000003.1:0-84885 GCA_036639635.1 Longicatena sp. | reverse complement strand
AACACAATGCAGTTGCAGAAGCTAAGAAATTAGGTATTCCTGTATTTGCAATGGTTGATACTAACTGTGACCCAGAAACTGTTGACTTCCCAATTGCTTCTAATGATGATGCAATTCGTGCAGTTAAATTAATTACTACTTTAATGGCTGATGCTATTGTTGAAGCTAAAGGTGGATTATTAAGTGTTGCTCACAATGTTGATGCAAATGAAAAAGATGTTACAATGGCTGATGTTATTGTAAATGTAGAAGAACAAATTGCAGAGAATGACAGACGTCGCCGTCAAAGAAATGAAGAACGTCGTAACCGTCGTCCTTATGACCGTAACCGTAGTGGTGGTAGCAGCAATTACCGTGGTAACAATGCTACAAGAGCTCCTTATGTAAAACGCGAAAATACAAGACCTGCAAGTGATAACACAACAAGTGCTCCAACAAGCGCACCTGTTAGCAAACCTGTAGAATAAGTAAACGGAGGATATATAAAATGATTACTGCTCAATTAGTAAAAGAATTGCGTGCAAAAACTGGCGCTGGTATGATGGACTGTAAAAAAGCTTTAACTGAATGTGATGGAGATATGGCTAGTTCAGTTGACTGGCTTCGTGAAAAAGGAATTGCAAAAGCTGAGAAAAAGGGCGATCGTATCGCTGCTGAAGGATTATCAAGAGCTGCTGTTGATGGTTCTACTGGTGTTATTTTTGAAGTGAATTCAGAAACTGACTTTGTAGCGAAAAATGAACAATTTCTTGGTTTATTAGATAGTGTACAAGAAGTTTTATTAACTCAAAAACCTGCCAATGTTGAAGAAACATTAGCTTGTAGCGTGAACAATACAAGTGTTGCTGAACTAGTTACTAGTGCAACTGCTACAATTGGTGAAAAAATTACGTTACGTCGTGTAGCTGTAGTTGAAAAAAGCGATGATGAATTCTTCGGTTCTTATATTCACATGGGTGGAAAAATTTCTGCACTAGTTGTATTAAAAGGAAAAGCTGATGAAAAAGTAGCAAAAGACTTAGCAATGCAAGTTGCTAGTATGAACCCTCAATATGTATCACGTGATGAGATGCCTAAAGAAATTGTTGATCATGAACGTGCAGTACAAGTTGAAATCGTAAAAAACGATCCAAAATTAGCAAACAAACCAGAAAAAGTGTTAGCTGGTATTATTGAAGGAAAAGTATCTAAAAACTTAAGAGATGCTTGTTTAGTTGAACAAGAATTCTTCTTAAACCCTGATCAAAAAGTTGGACAATACGTGAAAGAATGTGGCTGTGAAGTAGTAAGCTTTATTCGTTATGCAGTTGGAGAAGGTATTGAAAAACGCGAAGATAACTTTGCAGAAGAAGTAATGAGTCAAGCTTTTAATAAATAAGACACGCACTGTGTCTTTTTTTTTGGAAATGTTCAACTTTCTCTTTCTTTTTTGAACATTTTTCTTTATAATGAAAGAAGTGGGTTCGTGATTGGAATTTACAATAGAAAAAAGGTGGATGTGAAATGTATAAACGTGTATTGTTAAAACTTAGTGGAGAAGCGTTATCTTCTCCTGGTAATTCTTTTGATCCTAAAATATTATCTTCTTTAGCAAAAGAGTTAAAAGAGGTTCATGAGTTAGGTATTGATTTAGCAATTGTTGTTGGTGGTGGTAACTTTATTCGTGGTAAAATGGTTGAGTCCATGGGTATTGAAAGAGTGCAGGCAGACTATATGGGTATGCTAGGAACAGTTATAAATGCTTTGGCAGTACAAAGTGCTTTGGAACAAGAAGGTGTCCCTACACGTGTACAAACGGCTATTGAGATGCAAAAAGTTGCAGAACCATTTATTGTTCGTAAAGCAATTCGTCATTTAGAGAAAGATCGTATTGTTATTTTTGGCGCAGGGACTGGTAATCCTTACTTTTCAACGGATACAACAGCAGCACTGCGTGCTAGCGAAATTAAAGCAGATGTAATTTTAATGGCTAAAAATGGTGTTGATGGCGTTTATAATGCGGATCCTAAAACACATCCTGAAGCGCTAAAATATGATAAACTTACGTATATGGATTTAATTAAACAAAATTTAGCAGTTATGGATACAACGGCTACTAGTATGTGTATGGATAACGATATTGATTTGGTAGTGTTTAATATGAATGAACAAGGAAATATTTTAAAAGCAGTAAAAGGCGATATCACAGGTACTGTGATAACAAAAGAAAGGAAATAAGAAAATGGATATTTTAGAAACTACAAGACATAAAATGGATAAAACTATTGATCTTTTAAACGAGAACTTAAAGAAAATTCGTACAGGTATGGCCAATGCTTCTATTCTTGATCATGTAAATTTTGAGTATTATGGAAGTCCTACACCTATTGGTCAAGTTGCTGCTGTTAAAGTAGTAGAAGGACGTCAGTTAGTTGTTACACCTTATGATAAAGGAACATTAAAGGATATTGAACGTGCTATTTCTACTTCAGATGTTGGTTTAGTACCACAAAATGATGGGGAATGTATTCGTTTAAATGTACCTTCTTTAACCGAAGAACGTCGTAAACAATTAACAAAAGACGCTGATAAAATTGGTGAGGAAGCAAAAATTGCGATTCGTAATGTACGTCGTGAAGGTAATGATTTTGTTAAAAAAGATAAAGAACAAAGTACAGATAGTAAAAAAGTATTAGAAGAAAAAATTCAAAAAATCACAGATGAATTTGGTAAAAAAATTGATTCAATAGTTGCTGCTAAAACAAAAGAAATTATGAGCGTTTAAGATTGTGAGAAGTTCACGTAGTTGATGAACTTCTTTTTTTCACTATGTTTTGATGTGTTCTTACTTATTTAGGGTGTTTGAAGAGGAAAAATATGATATAATACTAACGTTAAATAAATTTTCTTATACAGATGGTGTAGAAGGAGTTGTTCCTATGAATAAAAGAATAATACCGCAACATATTGCGATTATAATGGATGGTAATGGAAGATGGGCAACCGCAAAAGGATTGCCAAGGACTGCAGGTCATAAACAAGGTGCAGAAAATGTAAGAAAAATAGCAATAGAATGTAATAATTTTGGTGTAAAGGCGCTTACTTGCTATGCTTTTTCTACGGAAAATTGGAAACGACCAAAAAGTGAAGTAGATTACTTATGTAAGTTACCCAAAATGTTTTTTAATCGTTATTTAGCAGATTTGAATAAAAATAATATTCGTGTTACTTTTTTAGGAGAATTAGATCGCTTTCCTAATGAAACACAAAAAGTAATTGAATCTGCGGTTGAAAAAACAAAGACCAATACAGGCTTAAATTTATGTTTAGCGGTTAATTATGGCTCACAGCGTGAAATTACGTTAGCGGCACGAAACTATGCCCAAGATGTTCTAGATGGTAAAAGAGCAAATGATATTGATGTAGAAGAATTTGGAACCTATATGATGACAAAAGAAATGCCTAATTTAGATTTGATGATACGGACTAGCGGGGAAGAACGCATTAGCAATTTTTTGTTATGGCAAATAGCTTATGCAGAACTTATTTTTAGCGATGTTGCTTGGCCTGATTTTAATACACTTGAATTAGAAAAAGCATTGGATGAATATACAAAGCGGAATCGTCGTTTTGGAGGATTATAAAATGAAGACACGCTTGATTACATCGATAATAATTATCCTTTGTGTGGTTCCACCCCTTCTCTTTGGTGGGTGGTTAATCCGGGCATTATTAGCGTTTGTTGTGATTTCTGGTGGTATTGAAATGCTTTGCTTAAGTGATACAAAAGCAAAGTGGCCTTTTATCGTGAAACCATTAGCGATTGCTTGCGTATTTGCATTAATGTTTTCAAAAGAAATATTAATGTTACCTTTATTGGGTGTTTTTACATTATTGTTTTTATCAATTCCGGTCTTTACGGAGAAGTTTCATACAAAAGATGCATTTTTATGTATTAGTTATATTATATTATTCTTTGCCATTGCTCGTGTCTTTATAAGTATCTATACAAGGGATCCGTTGATGATTTGGTATATTATGGTTGCTACTTATGGTTGTGATACTGGAGCTTATTTCTGTGGTCGCTTTTTTGGTAAACATAAATTAAATGAACGTATTTCTCCTAAGAAAACAGTGGAAGGAGCAATTGGTGGATGGTTTATAGGTGCACTGTTATCTTTCGCATTTGCATATTTCTTTATTAATAGTATGAGCATATTAGAAATTTCTATAGCTAGTGTGCTATTAGCGATAACAGGACAAATCGGTGATTTGGCTTTTAGTGCAATGAAACGTAATTTTCAGATTAAGGATTTTTCTGATTTGTTACCAGGACATGGTGGAGTTATTGACCGTGTTGACTCTTTAGTATTTAACTTTATTTGTTTCTTCTTTGTGATGGTGGTGGTGTCTTTATGAAAAAAATTATATTATTAGGAGCAACAGGATCTATTGGATTACAAACGATTGATGTTGTAAATCATCATAAAGATGAGTTCGAAATCATAGGATTAAGCGCAGGGCATAATATGACAGAACTTGCGCATATCTTAAAAGCAATGCCAAGTGTACGTTATGTTTGTGTAGCACAAGAGAAGGATGTTAAAAGCATGCAAGAGCAATTTCCAACATGTATCTTTTATGATGGAGATGAAGGATTGAAACAGTTGGCACAATTAGCTGATTATGATATTTTTGTAAATGCGGTTGTTGGCTTTCGTGGTTTGATCCCGACATTAAGTGCAATTGAAAACAGGAAATGTGTTGCTCTAGCAAATAAAGAAAGTTTAGTTGCAGGAGGACCTTTGGTAAAAGAAGCATTAACGAAGTATAATGTTCCTTTATATCCGATTGATTCAGAACATTCTGCTATCTTTCAGTGTTTACAAGGAAATGATATACAAGATGTTGATAAATTAATTATTACAGCAAGTGGCGGAAGCTTTCGCGATAAATCTAGAGAAGAATTAGTTGGAGTAAGTGTACGTGAAGCACTTCATCATCCAAATTGGAATATGGGTGGAAGAATTACGATTGATAGTGCTACGATGATGAACAAAGGATTTGAAGTAATTGAAGCATATTACTTATTTGATATACCATTTGAACAAATTGAAGTTGTTATACATCGAGAAAGTGTAATTCATTCGATGGTACAATATCGTGATCATGCGATTATTGCTCAATTAGGAACTGCAGATATGCGCTTACCAATTCAATATGCACTTTCTTATCCAAATCGTTTGAATATGTATAACGCGCAACCTTTTGATTTTACGAAAACTTTTAGTTTACATTTTGAACGTCCAAGTGTAGAACGTTATCCTTTACTAGCACTTGCTTTTGAGGTAGGAAAAAAGGGCGGTAATCTAGGCGCTATTATGAATGGTGCAGATGAAGAAGCAGTCGCTTTATTTTTGCATGAAAAAATAACATTTTTAGAAATTGAAACATATGTTATCAATGCAGTTAAAAATATTGCATTTATTGAACATCCAACGCTTGCACAAATTCTTGAAAGTGATAAACGAGCTAGAGAATTTGTAATGCAAACTTGGAAAGAAGGGAATCTATAAATATGGGTACTGTATTAAATATTATTTATTTTGTTTTAATTCTTAGTGCGATTATTATCGTACATGAATTAGGACATTTGATTGCTGCTAAACGCTTTGGTGTATATTGTAAGGAGTTTTCTATCGGTATGGGACCAATTGTTTGGCAACGTCAAAAAGGTGAAACAGCATGGTCTATTCGTGCTTTACCAATCGGTGGTTTTGTTGCAATGGCAGGAGAACCTGGTGAAGAAGAGGACGATGAAGATAGTATTCCATATGAGAGGACGATCAATGGTATCAAAGTATGGAAGCAAATTATCATAATGGCAGCAGGTGCTATTATGAATATCTTATTAGCATGGGCTTTGTTTATTGGAATAACAGCATATCAAGGCGCTGTTAGTGTTCCTGGAAAGCCAGTGATTGGTAGTGTGAATAAAAGTAGTCCTGCACAAGTTGCAGGTATGAAAGCTGGAGATGAAATTGTTAAATTACAACATGGAGAAACAATTGTTGTTCCTAAAACATTCAGTGATGTACAAGAGTTTATGCAATACTATCCTGGCACTAGTGAATTTAGTGTAAAGCGTGATAATGAAATTGTAAAGTTAACCATTACTCCAGAATATGTAAAGAGTGAAGGTATGTATTTAATGGGTGTTGTACAAGATACGACTAGTCATAATATTAAAAAGATATCCTTATTAGAATCCATTCCTTATGGAACAGATAAGATGGTAACATCTGTAACAAGTATTTTTGATGCTTTAGGAAAACTTGTAAAAGGTGTTGGCTTAAATAACTTAAGTGGTCCTGTGGGTATTTATAATGTAACAACGCAAATTACCAAAGATGGTTTGTTATCATCGCTTGCGCTTGTTGGTTTGTTATCTGTCAATGTAGGAATCTTTAATTTATTACCAATTCCTATTTTAGATGGTGGTAGAATCTTTATTATTCTAATAGAAACATTAATTGGAAGAAAATTAAGTGAACGTGTACAGAATGCAGTTATGATGGCTGGAATGTTGGCGTTAATTGGAATTATGGTATTTGCTACTTGGAATGATATTGTAAGACTATTTATGTGAAAAAGGATGGCGAATTGCCATCCTTTTGTGTATAAAAAAAGCAGAACCAATTGTTCTGTTTCTTTATCAATTATTTTGCGCTAATAGTATTAACGGCTCTTGCTAAACGTGATTTTTGTCTTGTTGCATAGTTTCTATGGTGAATACCTTTAGCAACAGCTTTATCTAGTTTAGAACTTACTGTATTGTATGCATTGTTAGCAGCTTCACTATCTTTCGCTTCAACAGCAGCTAAAACAGCTTTAATAGCAGTTTTTAATGCAGATTTTTGCGCAGTAACAGCTAAGTTTCTTTTGTTGTTAGTTTTTACACGTTTTTTCTGTGATTGGATCTGTGGCATGTCGCACCTCCTAATTTTCAATTGCCCACAAATTATAACAAAAAGATTATGAAAAAGCAATAATAAGCGCAAAAAAAACCATACTATTCTTGAGGTGCATAATAATGAAACAAAAATATCAAGTGAGAAGTGATTTTGCAGATGAGTTTATCAAGCAAAAAGCGTTATCTAAAACGTACGAACATATCGAAAAAGAAAATGCTTATATTAAAAGTAATTATATTAAAGTAAATGTTGATGAGAATGAATTGGGAAAAAGAAAAGGTGATTATGTTTCCATTGAATGTAAAAATTTAGACGACCACAAAAATCGAGAAGCTATGATTGATGCTATCGTACAAAGCTTAGAACATATGAGTCATCATATGAAATTAAAGATAAAGAAGGTATTGGTAGTAGGTCTAGGTAATCGTTTTATTACATCCGATGCATTAGGACCTAAAGCAGCTAGTGAAATACTTGTGACAGCACATTTATATGAGCATGAAGATCACAAAGTCTTAAAAGGAACCCGAAATGTAGCTGTTTTGATACCTGGCGTTATGGGACAAACAGGTCTTGAGTCTTTTGCCATTATTGAAAGTGTTGCGAATATGTATCAACCAGATTTAATTTTGGTAATCGATGCTTTAGCAACACGTAATATATCACGTATTAATCGTGTCGTACAGTTAAACAATACAGGTATTCAACCAGGTAGTGGGGTGGGAAATCATCGCTTGTCTATTAGTAAAGAAAGCTTAGGGATACCAGTTATTGCTATCGGTGTGGCTACAGTTACTAGTATTGGAGCTATTCTTAATGAAGCATTCGAATACAGAGATATTGAACAAGACGAAATTATGAATTCAATCATTGCGCAAGAACATTTAGATTTGGTTGTTACGCCTAAAGCTATGGATGACGAATTAAAACATTTGACTTATATTGTATCAGAAAGTTTAAATACTTATTTACATCCAAATTATAAAAATTTATAATTTGCAAAATTTGTCGAACACCTATTTGAATGAAAACACGTCTTCTAACATAATGTGTAGAAAGGGGTGTTTTTTTTGCGAACAACTTGTAAAATTGTATCAAAAATTATGATTATTTTATTGTTTCTATATATTACACCATTTATGAACGGGTTTAAGGATTTGTTTTCTGAAGCACAAGATGTTTTAGTGAACCTTGTATATCAACAAAAAACCTTAGATAAAACAATTTCAATCAAGGAACAATTAAATGTTCTTTCCTATAATTCTAATATTACAATACCAAAAGATGAAATACAGGTGGAAACAACCCAAGAAAATCCAGTAACGATACCTTCTACACCAAAACCTAAAGAGGAAATTGCAAAAACTGGAAAGAAAATATATATATACAACACGCATCAAGAGGAAAGCTACACCGATAAAAAAACGGTATTGGATGCAAGTATTCTATTAGCTCAACACTTAGAAGAAAAAGGATTTAAAGTAGTTGTTGAAACTAATAACTTTAAGAATTATCGTGATCAAAATGGGATTGCATATGATCGTGCTTATGTAGTGTCTTATAAGTATTTGAATGATGCATTAGTAAACTATGGAGGTTTTGATTTATGTATCGATTTGCATCGTGATAGTATTCCAAGAAATGCTAGTTATAAAGAGGCAAATGGTAAAACCTATGCAACAGCAATGATGGTGATAGGAGGACTTGGAAAGAATGCAAAATCAGCAACACAAATTAGTACGACATTAACTGACACGATAAATACAAAAGTCAGTGGTATGATGAGGTCACCAATGACTAGAGAAGCATTTTATAATCAAGAAGTGCATCCTAATATTGTTTTAATGGAAGTTGGTGGAGATGTTAATAGTTTTGCAGAAGTAACAAATTCATTATCGGTAATTGCGGATGGTATTTATGATTATTTGGAAAAGAGGTGAAGATACTTGAAACGATTTTTAGCAGATGCATTACTAATTTGTTTGCTTGTATCCATTGGTTCTTATATCAATAAGGCAGACACAACAAATACGAAAGAAGTATTAGAAAATAAAGTGAGTGATTTCGAAGAAGATATCGCTCTAAAAAAAACATTGAAGAAAAAACAAGAGAGTATTCGATTAAATGATATTGAAGATAATAAAGCGGCTAAATTAGCAAAAAAAAGTAGTGAATTTGTTGTTGGTGCCATTTCTACTAGTGTTGGTGTATGTGCTGATGTATTTGCAGGTATTGTAAAATAATAAAATATGATATAATCTTGTCACGAGGTGATTTATTTGAATAGAAATATTAATATAGTATTTATGGGGACACCTGATATTGCGGCTGTCATGTTAAAACGCTTATTGAGTGAAGATTACAATGTAATAGGAGTGGTAAGTCAACCAGATAAAAAAGTTGGTCGTAAACAAATAGTGCAGATGTCTAGTGTAAAAGAGGTGGCAATAGAACATCATATTTGTGTGTATCAACCACGTATCATACGCGACGATTATCAAGCATTATTAAAATTACCCATCGATTTAATCGTTACTTGTGCTTATGGACAATTTATTCCTGATGAGGTATTGGCATATCCAACGTATGGAAGCATTAATGTGCATGCGTCTTTATTGCCAAAACTACGTGGTGGTGCACCCATTCATAAAGCGATTATAAATGGAGATAAGACAACCGGGATATCTATTATGCGAATGGTTAAAAAGATGGATGCAGGAGCTGTTATGGCACAAAGCGAAGTAGTGATAGATGATCTAGATACCATGGGGTCACTGTATCAGAAATTAGCTATTGCTGGTGCTGATTTATTAGCAACGAGCATTTGTAAGATAGTTGAAGGTCGTGCTACGTTTATTGAACAAAATGAAGCAGATGCAACATTTGCATATACCATTGGTAAAGAAGAAGAACATATTGATTTTGATGCAGATGTAAAAGATGTCTATAATCATATTCGTGGATTAATTCCAACTCCTTGTGGATATGCAATTGTGAATGGGAAGAAAATGAAGTTTCATAAGGTAAGAATGATAGAAACACAACATGATAAAATGCCTGGATGTATTGTTGGAATGATGTTGGGCGGCTATGGAATTGCTTGTCTAGGTGGATTTATTTTGGTAGATGAAGTCCAAATGGAAGGGAAAAGTAAAGGGAAGGCGAATGATTTTTATAACGGAGCTGGGAAAGCACTGATTGGTAAACAGTTTGAAAAATTCAAATCATAATGATTTGAGTTTTTTTAATGTTAGGCGAAATTTGTGCTATAATTACCTTGTACTATATAGTATAGGAGGGTATTTTATGAAAAAGTATGTTGCTGAATTTATTGGTACTGCAGTTCTTGTTACTTTTGGTTGTGGTAGTGCAGTAGCTGCAAACACATTGGTTGGTCAATTAGATGTTGGTGTTCCATTGGCTTTATCCACTTTACTAATTGCGTTTGCATTTGGATTATCCATTGTCGCAATGGCATATTCTATTGGAAATATTTCTGGATGTCATATTAATCCAGCGGTTTCTATTGCGATGTTTATTTCTAAAAAAATGGATGCTAAAGATTTTGTTGGGTATGTTGTTGCCCAAGTATTAGGAGGTATTGCAGGAGCTGGATTGCTTTGTGTATTCTTTGGATCCAATGCATCTCTTGGTACCAATGGGTTTGGAGAAGCAAGCGCTTTAGGAACAAGTATGGGTGTAGCTTTCTTAGTTGAGGTTGTTTTAACATTTACTTTTGTAACAACTATTTTAGGGGTTACTAGTAAAAGTGAAAATGCAGCAACTACAGGCTTAGTTATTGGACTTACTCTTACTTTAATACATATCTTGGGAATTCCTTTTACAGGTACTTCTGTGAACCCTGCAAGAAGCTTAGGGCCAGCATTACTAGCAGGAGGCTTAGCACTTGAACAAGTATGGCTATTTATTGTAGCTCCACTAGTTGGTGGTGCAATTGCAGCACTCGTTTGGAAATACTTAGCAAGTGAAAACAAAGAAGCATAAAAAAAGTGTAGCGCTATAGTTAGCGTTACACTTTTTTTCCAGATAACTCTGGCGTAAAAAGGCTCTCTCATCCTTTTCTAATCAACTTTAGCACAATGAATTTCTAACGTCAAGTGATTTCTTAAGACAAAAAATGCAACCTATTTATTTTTCTTTGCAATCACGTAGTTCTCTGTTATAATAATCCTTGCGTTAGGAGTTGAGAATATGGATCAAAAATATATTCGTAATTTTTCAATCATCGCTCATATTGATCATGGAAAATCAACATTAGCAGATCGTATTCTTGAATTGACAGATACGGTTGAACAAAGAGATATGAAAGAACAATTATTAGATACGATGGATCTTGAAAGAGAACGTGGTATTACCATTAAATTAAATGCAGTTCAATTAAAATATAAAGCAGAAGATGGAAATGACTATATCTTGCATTTGATAGATACACCAGGTCATGTCGATTTTACCTATGAAGTGTCACGCTCACTAGCCGCTTGTGAAGGTGCTGTTTTAGTTGTGGATGCGGCACAAGGGATTGAGGCGCAAACGCTCGCAAATGTTTATTTGGCTTTGGATAATGATTTAGAAATCATTCCAGTTATTAATAAGATAGATTTACCAAGTGCACAACCAGAAGTTGTTCGTAAAGAAATTGAAGATGTGATTGGTTTAGATGCTCAAAATTGTCCATTAATATCCGCAAAAAGTGGATTGCATGTAAAAGATGTTTTAGAAGCAGTAGTAAAACAGGTACCTGCACCTAATGGCGATATCAATGCACCTTTACAAGCTTTAGTCTTTGACTCAGTGTACGATGCCTATCGTGGCGTAATCGCGTATGTACGTATCAAAGAAGGTAGTGTTAAAGTGGGTGACCATATTCGTTTTATGGCAACACAGGCTGTTTATGAAGTTTTAGAATTAGGTGTAAGAACACCCAAAGAAGTAAAAAAAGAATCATTAAGTTGTGGCGAAGTAGGTTGGATTTCTGCTTCTATTAAGTCAATTAAAGATGTGCGTGTTGGAGATACGATTACAAATGATGAAAATAGAGCAAGTGAAGCAATGGTTGGATATCGTGAAATGAATCCCATGGTTTATTGTGGACTATATCCTATTGATTCAAGTAAATATAATGATTTAAGAGATGCATTAGAGAAATTACAACTAAATGATGCTTCTTTACAATTTGAAGCAGAGACATCACAAGCCTTAGGCTTTGGGTTTCGTTGTGGATTTTTAGGTTTATTACATATGGATGTTGTGCAAGAAAGAATTGAACGTGAATATCGTATCGATATGATTGCGACAGCGCCTTCTGTTGTTTATCATGCATATTTAACAGATGGAACAAAACTATTAATAGACAATCCTTCTCGTTTACCAGATGTACAGAAAATTGATCATATTGAAGAACCATTCGTAAAAGCAAGTATTATGACACCAAAGGATTATGTGGGAACTATTATGGAATTGTGTCAGAAAAAACGTGGTAACTATTCAGACATGGTTTATATTGATGATTCACGTATGAATATTATCTATGAATTGCCACTTGGAGAAATTGTTTATGATTTCTTTGATAAGTTAAAATCATGTACCAAAGGATATGCTTCTTTTGATTATGAACTAATTGGTTATCAAGAGAATAAGCTTTCAAAGATGGATATTTTATTGAATGCTGAAATTGTTGATGCTTTATCAACTATTGTGCATCGTGATTTTGCCTATCCAAGAGGGCGAGCAATTTGTGAAAAATTGAAGAAGCTAATTCCACGACAACAATTTGAAATTCCCGTACAAGCTGCAATCAATGGGAAAATTGTTGCAAGAGCAGATATAAAATCATTACGTAAAAATGTATTGGCAAAATGTTATGGTGGAGATATTTCACGTAAGAAAAAATTATTAGAAAAACAAAAAGAAGGTAAGAAACGCATGAAGTCAGTGGGAAGTGTAGAAGTTCCACAAGAAGCCTTTATGGCAGTTTTATCGATGGATGATGATGATTAACAGGTCGATTATGATCTGTTTTTTTCTAGTTTTGTCGAATTTGATAAGAATCTTTTAAGCTTATGATAAACTAAGCATTACGAGGTGAAAACGTGTTAGAAATGATAAAAAAATACAGTGAAGATGTATACTATCGCAAAAGCGATTTAGCGAAGGAATTAGAACCAAATATAGCAAGTGTTGTTTGGGAAGAAGTTAAGAAGGATCGTAAACAATATTTTCAAGAATATGTTTTTTTAGATTATAAGATAGGTATTGTATGGAATAGATTAGTTACTTCAGAACTTTTAAAGGTACAACAAAGTTGTTATCGCTGTCTTCAAATGCAAAGTAACTCCACTTTGTATATCCCAAAAAGCATGAAGGAAGAAGATAAACAAAAGTGGATGATGCTTGTGCATCAACAAAGCTATACACGTATATATACGCAAGAATGGTTTTATCATGCACTTTGTATATTTGAAATAGAGAAGAAAGTAGATAATACATTGTTTGCTTTCTTGTTAAATGATGAAATATCTATTTTTTTGAAGATATTTGTGAGTGGTGGTTATTTGTGTGAAAGAGATTCTTTACTTATTAACAATCTTTTATTTCTGTATTATGGATTGCGGGGAATAGAACATATAGTAGAAAATGTAAAAATTGATATAGAGATAGGCTGTGTTTCTGAAAACAATGATAAAACTTATTATTTTTTACAGTATTTAATGAAAATATGGTTGATAATATCTGACATAATGGTATCATTATACAGGTATAAAAAAAATGACAGTATAAATTATACATATGAAGAGCTAATAGAACGCTATCCACAGCTAACAAAAGAACAGTTATATTTTTATCATACGCATCATGAAAGTGAACACTATTATACAATTAATAATTATATGCGAACTTGTAATGTGTGTTATGAAACAGCACGTTATTCTTTAGATAAATTAGTAGAAGAGTGTTGGTATCAGAAACAAAAAATGGGGAAGAAATTTGTTTATTTTATTTATTAACTAAGGGGAAGATAATTATGGAATTTTACTTTTTTTGTCAGTATAAAAATGACTAGAATATTTATTTGCGTGAATGATGTTTCAATTATTCAAAAGATTATGCAATATGAAGATTTCCCTCATAATATTCAGATTGTAGGTATTACAACGAACATTATAGAAGATGTAGAAGAACTAGTTGACTTGTTTGTGGATGTAATGCTGTTACAAAACACACTTGATGATAATAAATATGTAACGATGTTAGAAATGATGAAAACTCATGACAAACTAAAGCAAATTAAATTGTTGCCAATCTTTAAAGAGTTAGATGGTCCTAGTATTCATTTAATGTTACATTTAGATATCTATGATTTTATATTGGAACCTTTTTCTACTCAACAACTAGCTAGTATGTTAAATGTACAATTAGGTGGAGTCAACGAAGAACAAGGAAAATGGAATATTGAAATTATAGCTAGTACCTTATTAGCAGAGATTGGTCTACCAAATCATTTACATGGCTTTCCCTATTTGCAATCTAGTGCGATTATTGTTGCACGAAATTATGTTGGTAGGAAAGCTAAAATTGGTCATGTTTATGAAGAAACAGCTCGTAAATATCACACAACAGCGAGCAGAGTTGAAAAAGCAATACGAACAGCAATCAATTATGCATATCGTACACAGCCTGAAAAAATATGTATTTATAATAATAAACCAACAAATTCACAAATTATATTATACATAAGTGATAAATTAAAATTATATGAAACAATTCATGTGTAAAGGAGAAATTATGGATGCTTGTTATCTTCATGTACCATTTTGTAAAGATATTTGTAGCTATTGTGATTTTACGAGATGTCGTTATCATGACGTAGTTAGTGAAAAATGGCTAACAAGAATTTGCTTAGATATCCCTAAAAAATTAGCACACAAAAAATTAGCTACTTGTTATATTGGTGGAGGAACGCCTAGCTCTTTAACATTGGCTCAATTAACTACTTTGTTGATTGCTTTGAAGCCCTATACGCAAGAGGTAAGTGAATATACAATAGAAGCAAATATAGATTCTTTGTCAATTGATAAAATAGAGAGTCTTCATAAGTTTGGTGTGAATCGCATTTCTTTAGGGGTACAAACGTTACAACCTAAGCTATTAAAAATTATTAATCGGCAACATTCAAAAAAAATGATAGTAGAAACAATCGCAGATTTAAAAAAGCAAGGTATCACCAATATATCAATTGATCTTATGTATGGCTTACCACATCAAACACTAGCTATGTGGAAAGCAGATTTACAACAAGTAATTGAAGAGTTCGATATTCAACATATTTCACTATATGCTTTAAGTATTGAAGAACATTCAGCGTTTGGAAGAGCAAATGTAAAACAAATGGATGCACAACTTGAAGCAGATATGTATGAGTATGCAATTGCATTTCTTGAGGAAAACGGATTTGTACATTATGAAATTAGTAATTTTGCGAAAGTTGGATATGCTTCTCAACATAATCAAGTATATTGGAAATATGGAGATTTTGTTGGTATTGGATGTGGCGCAAGTGGAAAAGAAAATCATATGCGCTATGATAACACCAGAAATATTCAAACCTATATTGAGCAAGGTGAACAAGCTGAAAACATTATGCTTAGTAAGAAAGATGAAATGTTTGAAATGATTATGATGTCTTTGAGGATGAAACAAGGACTTTCGCTAAAACAATTTGAGGATACATTCCATGAATCTATGGAAGTTTGCTACAAACAAGCGATTCAACAAAATGTTAAAAAAGGATTTGTAAAGATTAAAAACGGCTATTTATGCACAACATATCAAGGGATGTTGTATTTAAATGATGTGCTATTAGCGTTTATGCAATAAGATGATATACATAAATAAATTTTGATTTATTAAGAATATAGAAACAGTAGTGGCGATTTAAGAAAATTATGGTAAAATGTATGTAATCAACAATTAAAGAAGGGGAGGCTAATGGATAGAATATGAAAATAAAAAAAGAAGAAAAATTAGTATTTTTTATCGGTATAATTGTAATTGTAGCTGTAGTAGGATTTGGGTTTGCACGTAACAACGTTGAAAAGAAAAGTACTTATGAGCCTATCAAGGTAAATAATTCGGAAGTAACATCTCAGATTTCTTTAAAGAACGAATTAGTAAAAGTGGCATTAAATGCGCAAGTCAGCAGTGATCCGGCTACTTATATATTGGGGGATGGCAAAGATATTAAAAATGTTGTCATTGATGTATCAGCTGTTGATACAAAAGTGCAAGGAACTTATAAGGCAACAGCAACCCTAAAGGATCAAAAATTAGATTTTCAAATACAAGTAGGGGATGATTTAGCTCCAGTATTCAATGTGGTTCATCCTTCTTTCCAATTTGTTTTAGAAGAAAAATCAACGATGCAAGAAGTTATTGATTATGCTGGGGTAAAAGCTGTCAATGGCAAAGGGGAAGATATTAGTACAAGTATAAATGGTTGGGCAACAGAATTACCTAAAAAAGCAGGTAGCATTATCTATAAGCTAAGTGTAAAGGATGCGAATGGATTAAGTGCTCAACAAAAGATTACTGTACAATTTATTGCAAAATAATCCTTGCGACCATCAATAAACTATGATAGAATAGAAAAGGTTTTACACTTGGTTTATACGCCTCCTCGGCGATTTACTCAGTATAGAACGAACTAATAACGATAGGAGGAAATTAAAATGTTATTAAAATCAGAAAAAACACAAATTATGAAAGACTATGCACGTTTCGAAGGAGATACAGGTTCTCCAGAAGTTCAAGTAGCTGTATTAACTGCTAGAATTAACCAGTTAACAGAACACTTTAAAGAACACAAACATGACTATCATTCTCAAAGAGGATTGATGAAAATGGTTGGACGTCGTAGAAACTTACTTGCTTATTTAAAAGATAAAGATGCAAGACGTTACAAAGATTTAATTACACGTTTAGGATTAAGAAAATAAGAGTTCATTGGAGACAACAGAGATTTAGTTGTTTCCTTTTTTTATGTTATGGATATAAATATTAAGAAATATTATTTGTATATTGGAAAAAACCATGCGTTATACTAGTCATTGTGGTATTTATTAAGTACATTAGACATGTATGAACTTTTTTTCTTTTACTAAGCTATAAAGTATGATATTATGTTAAGGATAGGAAAATTAGAGGTGAAGAACATGGCTAAACAAATATTTAGTTTAGATTTCTGTGGTCGGGTGATCACAGTAGAAGTTGGCGAGATAGCAAAACAAGCAGGCGGTTCTGTATTGGTTCGTTATAATGAAACTGTAGTACTTTCTGCAGCAACAGCTAGCAAACAAGCAAAAGAAGGAATTGATTTCTTTCCATTAACGGTTTCTTTTGAAGAGAAATTGTATTCTGTAGGAAAAATTCCAGGAGGATTTTTACGTAGAGAGGGAAGACCTAGTGAACATGCGACATTAACTGCACGTATGATAGATCGACCTATTCGTCCATTATTTGCGGATGGATTCCGTAATGAAGTACAAGTAGTAAATACTGTTTTATCTGTAGATCAAGAATGTTCTACAGAAATGAGTGCAATGTTTGGGGCATCACTTGCCTTATGCATTTCTGATATACCATTCAATGGTCCAATTGCAGGAGTTAACGTTGGACGTATTGATGGAGAATATGTAATTAATCCGTCTCCAGAACAAATGGAGAAAAGTGATATTCAATTAACTGTTGCAGGTACTAAATATGCAGTTAACATGGTAGAGTCTGGGGCGCAAGAAGTAAGCGAAGAGGCAATGCTTGGTGCTATTATGTTTGGTCATGAAAATATTAAAAAATTAGTTGCGTTCCAAGAAGAAATTGCGGCAGCTGTCGGAAAAGAAAAAATGGAAGTTAAACTATATGTTGTAGAAGATGCACTTGATCAAGAAGTACGTGCTGGTTACGAAAAAGATATTCGTGCTGCTGTATCTATTGAAAAGAAACTAGAACGTTATGGTAAAATTGATGAAATAACTGCAGAAGCCGTAAGCTTCTTTGAAACAAAAGAATACGAAAACGATGCAGCAAAATATAAAATACTAAAACAAGTAAAAGAAGTTTGTCACAGTATTGAAGCAGATGAAGTTCGTCGTTTAATTATTGAAGATAAAATTAGACCTGATGGTCGTAAGATTGATGAGATTCGTCCTTTAGACTCTCAAGTAGATTTATTACCAAGAGTTCATGGTAGTGCTTTATTTACACGTGGAGAAACACAAGTATTAAGTGTAACAACACTAGGTGCTATGAATGATAATCAAATTATTGATGATATTACAGAACTTGAAACAAAACGTTTTATGCACCATTATAACTTTCCTCCTTATTCTGTTGGAGAGACTGGAAGAATGGGGAACCCTGGACGTCGTGAAATTGGACATGGGGCTTTAGGAGAGCGTGCGTTAGCACAAGTATTACCAAGTGTAGAAGACTTTCCTTATACAATTCGTACAGTAGCAGAAGTATTAGAATCAAATGGTTCTAGTTCACAAGCATCTATTTGTGCAGGTACTATGTCACTCATGGCTGCAGGAGTTCCTATTAAGGCACCAGTAGCAGGAATTGCTATGGGACTTATTATGGATGAGGCTAACAATAAATACACAGTGTTAACTGATATTCAAGGAATGGAAGACCATTTCGGAGATATGGACTTTAAAGTAGCAGGAACTGCTGATGGTATTACTGCTTTACAGATGGATATTAAAGTGAATGGAATTACAGAAGAAATCTTTAAAGAAGCTTTAGCACAAGCGAAGATTGCACGTACACAAATCTTAGAAAACATGATGAGTGCAATAGCAAAACCTCGTGAAGATGTTGGGAAATATGCTCCTAAGATGGAGAAATTCAATATCGAACCAGAAAAGATAAGAGAAGTTATTGGACCTAACGGTAAAATGATTAATAAAATTATTGAAGAATGTAATGGTGTGAAAATTGATATTGAAGATGACGGAAGTGTTGTTATATATCACGTAGATCGCGCTTCTATCACAAAAGCTGCTGATATGATTCGTAATCTTGTAAAAGTAGCAAAAGTTGGAGATATTTACGAAGCAAAAATTGTTCGTTTAGAGAAGTTTGGAGCATTTGTAAACTTATTCCCTGGAACTGATGGATTGTTACATATTTCTAAAATAAATAATGATCGTGTTGAAAAAGTGGAAGATGTTTTAACACTTGGAGATATGATTAAAGTTAAGGTTACTGAAGTAGATGATCGTGGACGTGTAAACGTAAGCGCCAAAGCTTTATTACCAAAACCAGAAAAAAAAGTTGATGTACCTACAGAAGGTATTTCAAAAGATAACAAACCCGCAGAATAATTGATTGGTAGCCTTTGGGCTACCTTTTGTTTTGTTATGAAAAAATATGAAAATAATGAGTGAAAATAATAGGTATTCAAAGCACTTTATGATAAAATAAAACCACGAGGTGAAGTTATGAACTACTTAGATGAATTAGAAAAATACAAAGATGATTTTATGAATGACTTAAAAGGATTGATTGCGATACGTTCTATTCGTGATGATGCAACTAGTACGATTGGTGCTCCGTTTGGAACAGGTTGTAAAGAAGCACTTGACTATATGTTAGCATTAGGAAAAAGAGAAGGTTTTGTAACAAAAAACATTGATGGATATGCTTGTGTCATAGAATATGGGCAAGGAAGTGAAAGTGTTGGAGTACTTGCTCATTTGGATATTGTTCCTGTAGGGGATGATTGGAGTAAAGATCCATTTGGTTGTGAAGTTGTGAATGGATATTTATTTGGTCGTGGAGTGATGGATGACAAAGGACCGGCTATGACGGCTTTTTATGCGTTAAAAATGTTACGTGATCAAAATATTAAACTGAATAAAAAAATCATGTTAATTTTGGGATGTGATGAAGAAAGTGGCATGGACTGTATGAACTATTATGTAAAGCATGCGGAAGTTCCTAGTGTTGGGTTTACACCTGATGCGTCTTTTCCCGTTATTTATGGAGAAAAAGGTGGTTTACATGTTAGCTTCAAAGGAAAAACGGAAACAAATATTTTATCGATGCATGCAGGAGAACGTATTAATGTGGTCATTGGAAAAGCACAAGCAACGCTTACAAACTGGAAGAGTGAGTATGCGGACTTGTTTGAATTTTATCTAGCTACTAATGCACTTGTTGGAAATGTCGAAGTAAATGGCAATCAAGCGCTGTTATCAATAGAAGGACGTGCAGCACATGCTGCAATGCCTTATTTAGGTGTAAATGCTGCACTTCATATTTTGAATTTTGTTGGTGGATGCTATCAGGAAGCTTTTGCACGTGATACGTATACCATGTTGAAAGACTGGTTAGGATTACCTGTACATATTGATATTGATGGTGCTTATATGGGCTTTCTAACAATGAATACGGGAATTGTTGATATAGAAGATGGAAATGCAGAACTTAATATTGATATCCGTTATCCAAATGATGCGAGTGTTGAAACCATTATGAATGGGTTTTATACAACTGCCAAAGAGTTAGACTATCCATTGGACATTGTGTTAGAACATGATACAAAGCCTTTGTTTGTGGATCCAAATTCTAACTTGGTGACAACATTATCTAACGTTTATCGTAAATATAGTAAAGATGAAGTAACACCAAACTTAACAATTGGTGGAGGAACATATGCTAAAAAGTTTCCAAACTTTGTAGCGTTTGGACCTGAATTTTCTAATGAAGAACAACCCAAAGATATGTTTATTGGAGGTTGCCATCAAAAAGATGAAGCTATTAAATTAGATAATTTGTATATCGCAATGGCAATTTATACTGAAGCAATGGCACAATTAGCAAAGTAAAAGGAGTTTTTCAATGAGAATGAGAAAATTGCCATGGGCAATCGATTATATTAAAGAACAAAAGATTGTTATTCAAGATCCTACAACAATGTGTGGTACTTGGAAACAAACTTGTCATAAAGATGTTTTACATGTTGAGATTGGTTCAGGAAAAGGTGACTATTGGTTACATATGGCGCAAAAATATAGTGATTTTGTTTGGGTTGGAATTGAGAAGAATGCCAATGTGGCAGCTCTAGCTTTAAAAAAGCATGAAAAGCTAACAGAACCAATTACGAATGCTTTATTTATCAATGATGATGCAGAAGATATTGCAAATTGGTTTGAAGAAGGAGAAATTGATGTAATTCACTTGAACTTTTCTGATCCTTGGCCTAAAAAAAGAACGCATAAGAAACGATTGTCTAATATAAAGTTTATTGAACGTTATGCAAGGATTTTAAGTGATGATGGTGAAATTCAAATGAAAACAGATAACGTTTCATTATTTGAATACTCTATTTTAGAATTTCAAAATGCGAATTGGTTCTTACACGAATTTAGTGTCGATTATCGTCGAGAATTACATGACGAAGATACGATAAGTGAATATGAACGTAAATTCATGGATAAAAACCAACCAATTTATCGTGCTGTTTGGAAAAAACATCAAATGAAAACAGAAAGTTAAATTTTATGAAAATAAAAAGTTAATTTTCATAAAATGATGATATAATATACACATGATAATAAATGAAACAAACAATAAGGAGTTATTTGATAATGAAAGAATATATGAATGGAATTCATTCGCTACAAGAATTTAATGACGTAATAGATAGCAACAAGACATCTGTCTTTGTTTTTTCTGCGTCTTGGTGTCCTGATTGTCAATTTATTGAACCTTTTATGAAAGAAATTGTAGAGCAATTTCATGATTTTGATTTCTATTATGTCGATCGTGATGAATGTATGGATATTTGTCAACAATTTATGATCATGGGAATTCCAAGCTTTTTAGTATTTAAAGAGTCAAAAGAGATAGGTCGCTTTGTTTCTAAAGCAAGAAAAACGCAACAAGAAATATCAATCTTTTTGTCAGGTTTAAAAAAATAAAGGGAGGATGAAAAAAATGTCTATTTTTCGAAAGTTATCATCCTTGTTGTTTGAAGAAAACGAGGAAGATACAGGATTAGAGGATGAACTTGTTGATATTGGAATAAATCGTAAACACAATACACAAGAACGTTCTTTCACGTTTGAAGAAAAAGAAGAAAGAAAAGAACCAGAACATGAAACTATGGAATTTGTAAAAGAAGAACCACAAGAAGAAAAGAAGTTTGTTAGTATTGAAATTAGTGAAGAAAAACCTAAAGAAATCGTAATACCAAATGTACGTCAAAGTGAACGTAGTACTATGCCCAAAACAGAAAAGAAAGAGTACGAGTTTTCACCTGTTATATCACCTATCTTTGGCTCAAAAGAAGAAGACAAAGGATTGGCTCGTAAAACAATTTCTGTAGGAGCTAGTAAGCCTAAAAAACAAAATCCACTAGGTACTGTCATTTCACCTTATTACGGAATTCATGAACTTGAAGAATTTGAGGCTGAAGCAAAAGAGGAAATTGAAAAAAACGAGAAAAGTAAATATGAATTTGTTGCGGAAGAAGATAATGTCATATTGGATAGTGAAGAAGATATTGATAGCATTCCTTTAGAAGATTTATTAAGCGACAAAGAAGAAGATGAAGAAGATGTTATTCAAATATCTTTATTTGGAGAATCCGCCTCATTAAAGGAAGAAAAAGAAGAGAATATTATTAAAGAATAAGAGGTGTATAGGAACATGCATTATCATTTTATAGGAATTAAAGGATCAGGTATGGCTTCATTAGCAGCAATTGTTGCTGATCGAGGAGATGAAGTCAGTGGTTCAGATATAGAAAAATATATATTTACACAAAAACCATTAGAAGATAGAAATATTAAAATCACAAATTTTGCGGCATCAAATATCCATGAAAATGATGTGGTAATCATTGGAAATGCATTTGATGAAACAAACGTTGAAGTACAGCAAGCAAATGCGTTGCCTTCTGTAAAAACATATTGGTATCACGATTTTCTTGGTCGTTTAGTAGAAGAATATACTTCTATTTCAGTTGCTGGTACCCATGGTAAAACAACAACGACAGGAATGTTATCTCATGTGATGTCTTTGGTTGCTCCAACGGGTTATTTGATTGGGGATGGAACTGGTGAAATGCCTTCTAAAAGCACTTATTTTGTTTTAGAATCATGCGAATATCAACGCCATTTCTTAGCATATAAACCAGCATACGCAATTCTTACCAACATTGAGTTAGACCATGTTGATTACTATCATGATATGAAGGATTATTGTAATGCTTTTGAAACCTTTGCTAATCAAGTGAAGAAAGGGATTGCTTTATTTGGCGATGATGAAAGCGTTCGTTCTTTGCATGTCACAACAAAACATGTTTATTATGGACTAAATGATAACAATGATGTACAGGCAATTCATGTTGTTGAAAATGAAGATGGTATGTGTTTTGATGTTCTTTATAAAAAAAGTCTCTTTGGTAGTTTTAAATTGCCATTTGTTGGGAAACCTTTCTTATGGAATAGCTTAGGTGTGATAGCTTTAGGAATTTTATGTGGATTATCTGCAGAACTTTTAGAAGAAGGTCTACAAACATTTCCGGGAGTAAAACGACGTTTTACAATAGAAGAAAAAAATGGGAATGTATATATTGATGATTATGCACATCACCCAACTGCGGTTAAATACATGATTGAAGCAGCACGAACTAAATATCCGCATAAGAAAGTGATTGCTATTTTCAAACCAGATCGTTATTCACGTATTGCTTACTTTATGGATCGATTTGCACAAGAATTAAATGAAGCGGATGAAGTATATTTATGTCATTTTCCTGAAAATGCCAAGAAAGAAGAAGGTATTGATATTAGCATTCAAAACCTTGCGGATATTTGTGAAAAGAGTATTGTTATTAAGGAAGATGAAGAAGCTGCTAAGCATTTAGCAAACAGACAACCCGCTGTATATTTGTTTATGAGTAGTAAAGATATATATAAGTTTAAAAATATTGTAAAAAGTTTTCATTAAAGTTGAAAATTTTTACAAGTTAGGTTAAAATAGAGAAAGAGGTGTTTTTATGGGATTAGATCAATTATTTGAATTAACAAGTAAAGTAGCACAAAGAGCGCTTCCTATATTAGGCGTAATTGTATTGATTTTCTTAGCTGTTTTTATTAAGCATTTAATTAATGTAATGAAAAGCACAAATGATGCACTTATTGTTATGAAGAAAACCTTAGACACTACGAATCGACAATTGGAAACGCTTGATAAACCATTACATACATTAAATGAATTGAGTGAAACCGTAGATTGTGTTCATGACGCTAGTAAAAATGCAGTTCGTTCTACATTGGTATGTGTGATTGAAAATTTTTCTTCAATCAAAGACTGGGTATTATCAATTGCTAAAAAAGAAAAAAATGAAGATGTTATTGATGATGAACATCTTAGGAGTAAATGAAAATGCAAACAGATAATTGTGAAAATGAAGTAGAAAATTTAGAAAAAGAAGCAAAATTTACGATTATATCTTTAGATGAAGATGAAAATGATAAAAATGAAAAGAAAATATTAGATGATGCAAAATATGAAATAACAAAATTATATGAAGAATTTCGTCAATGGCTTAAAGATAATATTGATTCAGATGAAACGAGTGAGCGCATAGATCGTTTGAAACAAGAAACACAAAATTTATTAGCGAAAACAAAGACCAATTTGAAAGCGTTTAATGAACGTGAAAGTACAATAGCGCATAAAGAGAAAGTCGTTGATGCGAGTAGTAAACTTGTTGATAAGGTAAATGATGGAGTACAAGAAGTTTTAAGCAATGAATATGTAGGTAAAGCCATAGAAAGTGTGAGCGATACATTTGTATCTGTAAAGAATGATGAACGCGTCAAAGACAGTGTGAAGAAACTTAAAAAGGGAACTTTAAAGATTGCCGAAAGTGCATTTAATTCTTTAAAAAAAGCTTTAGACACTGATGATCAAGATGACGCTCAGAAGGGATAAACATATGAAGAGAATTACCATTTATGATGTAGCAAAAGAAGCAGATGTATCATTAGCAACCGTATCACGTGTTATTAACGGTTCTGAAGTAGTACGTGAAGATACACGTGTAAAAGTACAAGAGGCAATTGAAAAATTAGGGTATAAACCAAATGCAATTGCACAAGGATTGGCATTACAAAAAACAACAACGATTGCATTAATTGTACCTGAAGCTAGTTATTTCTATACAGGACAAATCATTAATGGATTAATTGATGTTGCTAAAATATACAAATACAATATTATGTTACATACAACAACAGAAGGTATTAGTGAAATGAATGATATTATTGAAAATATTATCAAATCACGTGTTGATGGAGTCGTTATCTTTAATGATAAATTAAGTAAAGATGAATTGAACCAATTAACAAGTTATCAAATTCCAATTGTTGTAATTGGTAATAGAATGTCTGATGAAACGGTTGGTTCGGTATATATTGATTACTCAAAACTAGTGTATGATTATGCAACAAACTGCATAAAAAATGGAAAAATTAATATAGCACTTGTTGAAGATCGAAAAAATCCTGCGATGATTAAACAACTATTGGATGGATTGACTCGAGCTTTCCATGACAATGGATTAACTTTTGATAACTTTTTAGCAATTCCTAAAGAATATCGTTCTTCTTATTTATACTTAAAAGATTATATGAAAAAAGGAATTCAACATGATATCGTAATTACTTATCGTGATTCTCAGGCGATGGCAGTTATGAACACAGCTAAAGAGTCTGGTATTAGTATTCCTGATGATATGGAACTTGTTTGCATATTAGATAGTAAATACAACTCAATGGCACGTCCTCAAATTTCTGGGTTTAAAATTCCGGACTATGATTTAGGTGCGGTAGCTATGCGTTTGTTAACAAAGATGTTACATGATGATAACGAAGTATTGGATAAAGAAATTGAATTAAGCTATATCTTTACACCTAGGAAATCGACGAAATAAGATGTCAATCGACATCTTGTTTTGAATTATAACGATTGTCTATTGACAAAATTAAGATTTAATTTATACTAATAAGTACAGCTATGAAAAGAAAAGAACATGAAGGAAATGTTTAGAGAGGCGATTGTTTGGTGAAAAATCGCAGATGAAATTCATGCATACACCTTGGAGCTGCTTTATGTAAAGTAAAGCCGAATTACTCGCGTTATGAGTTTGAGTGCTTTGATACTATCAAAGAACTAAGGTGGTACCACGTAATCATTACGTCCTTGGAAGAGGACTTTTTTTTATGCAGAAAGGAAAAAATAAAATGAAATTATTTGAAGAATTAAAATGGAGAGGACTTATTAACGATGTAACAAGTCCTGATTTAGAAGAACAATTAAACAATGGGGAAGTAACGTTTTATATTGGTACGGATCCTACTGGAGATAGCTTACATATTGGACATTATTCAAGTTTGTTATGTGCGAAACGATTAAAAGAACATGGTCATCATCCGATTATGTTAGTAGGAGGTGCTACAGGTTTTATTGGAGATCCTAAGGCTAGTGGAGAACGTAGCATGCTAACAAAGGAAACGCTACAACATAACTATGAATGTTTAAGTAAACAAATAGAGGCATTGTTTGGCTTTACTATGGTAAATAATTATGATTGGACAAAGGATATAACAATTATTGAATTCTTAAGAGATTATGGAAAATATTTTAATATTAATTATATGCTAAGCAAGGACACTGTAAAAAGTCGTTTAGATTCTGGTATTAGTTATACTGAATTCTCTTATATGATTTTACAATCATTAGATTTCTTGCATTTATATGAAGAGAAAAATTGTACATTACAAATTGGTGGACAAGATCAATGGGGAAATATCACGAGTGGATTAGAATTAATTCGTAAAAAACATGGAAGTGATGTAGCTTGTTTTGGTCTTACAATGCCATTGATAACAAAAGCTGATGGGACAAAATTTGGAAAGAGTGAAACAGGAACTGTTTGGCTAGATAAAAGTAAAACTTCAGCTTACGAAATGTATCAATTCTTGGTGAATTCAGAAGATGAAAAAGTAATTGATTATCTAAAAAAATTAACATTCTTATCAAAAGAGGTAATTGATGACTTAGAGGAAAAAGTAAAAAATGAACCTTTCCGTAGAGAAGCACAAAAAATGTTAGCCAAAGAAGTTGTTAGTTTCTTACATGGAGATGCTGAATACGATAAAGCAGTAAAAATAACAAATGCGCTATTTAAAGGAAACATTAAAGAATTAGATGCCGATGAGATTAGCGATGCTTTACATGGCTTTGAAATAAGTGAAGTTCATGATGCTACAAGCTTAAGTGATGTATTGGTACAAGCGAGTATTGCAAGTAGTAAGCGTGAAGCTAGAGAATGGATTAAGCAAGGCTCTATTCAAGTAAATGGAGAAAAGATAAGCGATGAAGCATTTCTTGTAAAAAAAGAAAATGCATTGAGTCAAAATAGAACATTGATTAAAAAGGGAAAACGTAATTATTATGTTATATTTCAAAAATAGGAGAAGAACTCTCCTTTTTTTTGCGCATTTAGATGCCTTTAACATAGTATAAAACAAAAGGGGGTAAAGGAATTGAACATTGGAATTATTTGTAGTGATGAACGGATGATACAAGTAGCAGATAATTTAAGCAATGACGATACCATTATTAAAATAGATCAAGACAGTGATTTTTTAGCATTGCCTATGATGGATGCTATCATATTTCCAATACATGGTATAAGTGAGTTTGGGTACTTAAAATATAAAGATAAAGAAGTGCATGTACCTCGTTTATTTTGGGATATGATGGATAAACAAACAATTATATTTTGTGGAATAAAAAACAAATTCTTAGAAACATTGCCACAAACGAAGCATTATTATCTAGAAGATCTCGTTGTGATACATGAAAATGCATTATTAACTGCAGAAGGTATATTAAACGAAATTATTGGTTGTAATTGTAAAAGTATATATAAGCAACGTATTGATGTAGTAGGATATGGTAACTGTGGAAAAACAATTGTTGATGTGTTACGAAATTTGCAGGTTGATGTAAGAGTCATTAGAAGAGAATGTGATCAAACACAATTGTTTATTGACCTAATGCATTGGAATCAATGTGGAGATATCATTGTGAATACGTCGCCTTCATTAAAATTAAATGCTGATAATATAAGTTCTTGGTCTATAAAACCTGTTATCATCGATATCGTAACACCTCCTTGTATGAGTCAAGATACAGCAAATAAATTAGGTATTAAATTAATTAGAGCACAAAATTTACCAGGACGCTTTGCTTGTATTAGTGCTGGTAATATAATTGCCAATTATGTTAGGAGGAAATTAAAGAATGAAAAATAAACATATCTTATTTGGTATTTGTGGCTCTTTTTGTAATCATGAAGCAATTCTAGAACCTCTGACATTATTATGTAAAAATAATGATGTAGTATGTGTGGTTAGTGAAAGTGTTTATCAATATTCAACACGTTTTTTTGATAAAGATATTTTTTTAAATAAGTTAAAAGAAATCACGCAACATGATGTTATTCATACGATTGTAGAAGCTGAAAAAGTTGGACCTAGTGATACTTTTGATATTTTTGTGATTGCACCAATGAGTGCTAGTGTTGCATCACGTCTTGTGCATGGTTTATATGATCACCCAATAGCACTAGCGGCGAAAGCAATGATTCGTAATCATAAAAATGTTGTGTTTGGTATTGCAACAAATGATGGATTGGGAATTAGTGGAGAAAATATTATGCGTTTACTTGCAATGAAACACTTTTATGCAATTCCATTTAGACAAGATGCACCTTTTCGTAAAGCTAGAAGTATTGTTGCGGAGTGGAGTTTATTAGAAGAAACATTAGATTGTGCGTATCTTTCTGAACAGATTCAACCAATTTTGTTAGGGGGCAAGTAAATGAATAAGGTTATGGTAGCCTTAATTACACCGTTTAAGAGCGATAATAGTATCGACTATCTAGCACTTGATAACTTAATAGAACGACTAATACAAGAAGGCTGTGATGGCTTTATAGTATGTGGTACTACAGCTGAAACACCAACGCTTACACATGATGAGCGAATACAAGTATTACATCATGTAATTCAAGTCGTTAACACTCGAGTTCCACTCTATTATGGATGTGGAACAAATGCTACGAAAAGTAGTATAGAAGCCATTCAAGAAGTCGAACACCTTTGCTTGCAAGGTGTGTTGTTAGTTACTCCATACTATAATCGACCAACACAAGAAGGTTTATTTCAACATTTTAAATCAATTGCGAAAAGTGTAAATTGTCCTATTATGCTTTATGATATTCCTAGCAGAACGAGTTCTTGCTTGCATTATGATACAATTCGTAGATTAATTTGTGAATGTCCTAATATCGTTGCATTAAAATATGCTTCAATAGATTTTGAAATGATAAAGAAAATAAAAGAAGAATTTCCTAATTTTTATATTTATAGTGGAGAAGATGGATATATTGATGAAAGTGCTGATGCGTTAATGGATGGTTTAATATCGGTGATGGCTCATCTTTTATTACCTAAGATAAAAATATTTTTAGAAGAAGATAGAATTGATAATTGTACTCGAAAAGAACTTAATAAGATGGCTTATTATACTTTTATGGAAGCTTCTCCTGCTCCAATTAAATATATGCTGTCTAAAAGAGGAGAATGTAATAACATGGTACGTTTGCCTTTGGTAACATGTTCTATGCATGCACAAGAAAAAATAGATGCCTATATGACAAAAAACAACATGTTTTGAAAGCAAATCATACTATACTAAAACATGGTGATAAAATTGATACAAGTAAAAGCTTTTGATGAAGAACATGAAGATGATTTAAGTGATAGTATTAATGATTTTCTTGATGATAATGAAGATATACAGGTGCTCGATATTAAATATGCAATTGCGCTTTCACAAGATGAAGAGGAAGAAAACGTATTTTGTTTTTCAGCCTTACTTATATATTCCACATAGTTTTTGAAATATTGTTCATAATATGATTGTGGAGGTATAAAGTATGCAGAAAAAAACGGAAATACTATGTAACGTAAACTCTTGTGTTTATCATAAAGAGGATCGTTGTGATGCACAAACAATTTCTGTATGTTGTGATGACTGTGTGGAACCTAACCATTGTCACGAAACAGAATGTAAATCTTTTCATTTAAAGAGTACAAAATAAAGCGGTCCTTACTGGATCGTTTTATTTTGTTATGGTGGTTTTTTCAAAATATGGTATAATATCGTAGAGGTGATTCTATGCGAAAATTTACGCTTCTATGTTTATCTTGTATCCTTTTGTTGAGTGGATGTAGCAATACAAAAAAAGACAACAAAGAAAGCATGAAAAACTATGAAAGTTATATAGATGCTATCCTAACTAACCAAGGAGTAGATACAAAAATTATTCCTTTTGATTATAATTTAAACGTATATAAACAAAAAAACAATGCTTATCAATATGAAGTTGAAATTAGTAACCCGCGTGTAGCGATGTATCATGTACAAGCCATTGCAGTTGATCCTAAATTAGATAGTAATACTAATGTTTATCCTTGTATTGGTTTATTAGGAGAAGATGCAACAAAAGCATTTAATATGATACCTTACCAAGGGAATGCACAAACAGGGTTTATTAGAGGATTTAGTTTAGATGGAATTAGTACAGAAAAACAATTTAGTTTACAGGTCATGGTGACTTGGAAAGATGCGTCTTTGGTAAAGAATAATCGTGTATTTTTTAAGGTAAATTATGCCGAAGTGGTAGACGATAGTCAAGAAGGAAAGAAAGAAACAGCAGATACTAGCAACTAGAGAGGAACGATTTTTTTATGAGCAATCAAACTTCAGTTTCGAAAAAGACACAATCTATTATAGCGGGAGGATTAATTAGTTCAGCAGGTATCTTTTTTGCTAAATTTATTGGTTTATTTTATGCAGTACCCTATAATACCTTATTAGCAACAGCAGATAACATTGCTTATTATGGTGTTGCTTATCAAATATATTCCTATTTATTAAATATTTGTATTGCAGGATTTCCGTTTGCAATAGCAACACTGATTGCTAAATACTCAGCTAAAGGAGATTATCAAACTAGCTTATTAATTAAAAAGCTATCTTCACTTCTAATGATATCCTTTGGTTTTATTATGATGAGTTTTGTGATTGTGTTTGCAACTCCTTTAGCAAAATTAGTATTACCTGATAATGCTAATAACATTAACACGATGCGAATGGTATTAATTCTTATTTCGTTCGCTTTATTCTTTGTACCAATATTATCAAGTGTAAGAGGCTTTTATCAAGGCTTGAAACATATGGAAGTATATGCTTTGTCACAAGTACTAGAACAAATTGCGAGAATTGTTTTTTTGTTAATTGCCAGTGCAATTGCCATATATGCATGTAATGCTGACAATGTTTGGGCATTATATTTTGGAGTCATATCGACCAGTATTGCAGCAGTACTCGCTATTATTCATATTAAGCTCTACGATAAAAAACAAATGGTTGAAATTAAGAAGTTAGCTAGAAATCAAAGTGTAGAAGGTAACAGTAATAAAAAAGAAATTATAAAAGAATTAGTTTTTATTGCATTTCCATATTTATTAGTAGCCATACTTGGTTATAGTGATACAATAGTTAATACGTTATTCTTAAATAAAGGTTTAGCAGCCTTTGGTAACGTAGATTCTGAAATTGTACTGATTAGTGGAACCATAAATTATGGTGTACTAAAACTAATGTCTATTCCAATGATTTTAGCTCCAGGTTTCTCTGCTGCTATTATTCCACATATTACGACTGCTTTAACAAAGAATGATTATAAACTAGTACAAAAGAATATTAGAGATTGTGTAGATATTGTGTTATATATCGGTCTACCAATATCTTTTTGCTTATTCGTGTTTGCAAAGCCTATTTATGCGATTTTATTTCCTCCTGCCGACCCTAAAAACTTAGAACTTTGTGCGGAAATTTTATCTTGGTTTTCAATAGAAGCTTTTTTAGGTACCATCGCTCCTATTTTTACATCATTATTGATGAGTGTTGGTTTACGTAAAGTTAATATTCGTAATTTGGTTATTATGGTAGCCATAAAGTTTTCAATAGCATATCCATTATTAAAATATTTTGGATTTAAGGGAATTGTACTATCTAGTATTCTAGCGATGGGTACATTTATCTTTATGAATGCGTATTCTTTAACAAAAAACTTTCATATCAATTGGATTTATACGTTTCATAAATTATTAATTATACTCGGAGCTATGCTTGCTTTATTCTTATGTGCACGTGGATTATCGTTCCTTGGTCTTAAAGGATATGGAGCTGGTAGACTAGTTAGTTTAGTACAATTAGCTATATCAGGTACTTTATCTTTAGGGGTTTATTTTGCGATTACATATGCATTTCAGATACCACAAACAATATTACATTTAGATTTATCAAGAATTATAAAGAAATTTAAAAGAGGTTAATATGCGCTTAGATAAATATTTGGCTCACGCGAGTATCGGATCAAGAAAACAAGTAAAACAATTAATTAGGAAAAAACATATTAAAGTAAATGGGATTGTTTGTACAAGTGATGATCAACATATTGATGAAAATAGTGATGTTGTTTATTTTGACGATGTCAATATTTCCTATCAAACGATTGTTTATCTGATGTTAAACAAACCCAAAGGTGTTGTTAGTGCAACAAAAGATGAATTACATGCGACTGTTTTCGAATGTATTGATACGATTCTACCCAATGATTGCTTTCCAGTAGGAAGATTAGATATTGATACAGAAGGTCTATTGCTAATTAGCAATGATGGTAAATTTGCGCATGATTTATTAGCACCAAAAAAACATGTTGATAAGACCTACTATGTAGAAACTATGCATGCATTAAGTAATGAAGATATTAAAATATTAGAAAGTGGTACTATTATTTTAGATGATGAAGTAGTTTTACCTGCACATGTTAACTTGATAAGTGAGTGTGCGATTGAATTGAGCATCCACGAAGGTAAATATCATCAAGTAAAACGAATGTTACACGCGCTTCATAATGAAGTGACTTATTTGAAAAGGATACGTTTTGGAAGTTTATTATTAGATGAAAGTTTAGGTAGTGGAGAATGGCGTGCTTTAACAACAAACGAAATTGACAAATTGAAGAAAGAAGGTTAACACTATGCGCATTGTTGAAATCATTGAGAAGAAGAAATTAGGAAAAGAATTAAGCCGAGAAGAATTACACTATTTTATTAGTGGGTATGTAAAAAAAGAAATACCTGATTATCAAGTAAGTGCTTTATTAATGGCTATTTATTTTAAAGGGATGAGTGCTAAGGAAAGCGCAAACCTTTGCGAAGAAATGTTGAATAGTGGAGATAAAATTGATTTATCAAGTATTCAAGGTGTTAAATGTGACAAGCATTCTACTGGAGGAGTTGGTGATAAAACAAGTTTATCACTTGCTCCGATGGTAGCAGCATGCGGAGTTAAAGTAGCTAAAATGTCAGGAAGAGGGCTAGGACATACTGGCGGTACACTTGATAAAGTAGAATCGATTGATGGATTTAAAACTGAGTTATCAAATAAGCAATTTATTGAACAAGTGAATGCCATAGGACTTGCAATCATTGGACAAAGTAAAAACTTAGTGCCTGCTGATAAAGCACTGTATGCGTTACGTGATGTTAGCGGAACGATAAATTCCATACCGCTAATTGCCTCAAGTATTATGTCGAAAAAATTAGCAGCTGGTTCAGATACAATCTTATTAGATGTGAAGTTTGGTAAAGGCGCTTTTATGGAAGACTCGCTACAAGCAGAAGAGTTAGCCAATACAATGATTGCTATTGGGCAACATTTCAATAAAGATGTACGAGCAATCTTAAGTAATATGAACCAACCATTAGGAAATGCGATAGGTAATGCCTTAGAATTAAAAGAAGCCATTGCTACACTGCAAGGACAAGGACCTGAAGACTTTTTTGAACTTTGTTTACAAGCTGGAAGTATCATGTTAATGCAAGCAAAGATTGCAAATAATGAAAGTGAAGCACGAACAAAATTAAAAGAAGTAATTAAAAATGGTCAAGCGCTAGACAAACTTGTTCAAATGGTAGAAGCACAAGGCGGTAATAGTGAACAAATTAGACATCCAGAATTATTACCTCAAGCAAAAGAAATCATTGAGATATCTTCTCGACACAGCGGATATATTAAAGAATTAAATGCTATGCAATTAGGAAGGCTAGCAATGCAATTAGGTGCTGGTAGAATGGTGAAAGAAGATATCATAGATTTTGCTGTTGGTATTGTGTTGCGTAAAAAAGATGGCGATTATGTAGAAGTAGGAGATTCCCTAGCGAGTGTTCATATCAATCATAGTTTACCTAAAGATTGGTTAGAAAGCTTTTATGAAACATTTGAATTCTGTGAACAAAAAGTTGAGAAAGAACCATTAGTTTACAAAGTAATTGCGTAAGATGAAAAAAGCTTGTACTTTGCTAATATCTGGGTTACTTTGTTGTTTAATAAGTATAATAATTGCTTTCTTTGCTACTACAAATCCTTATTTAAGTCTGTTAAAGTGTTGTCTGTTAGCTTATGGCATTGTCCTTTTAACCATTGGATGTTTAACTTTTCATCATAAACAACATACGTTTGAAATCCTTTATTATATTGGTCTTGTCTTACTTTGTGTGTATACAATACTAGCACTTGATACCTATATTTTTCATGCGATAACTTGGTACCCTGGCATGTTTCGTTATGCATTGTTTTCCACATATGGAATATTTTATATAGTATTTATGATTCCTGGTTTTTGTTTATATTACGGTAAAAAATGCACATAACGTGCATTTTTTTAATCTTTGATGATGAGTGCCATGAATACTAAAGGCTCTTTTTCTATATTTTCAAGTCCATGAGATTGACCACTTTCTGTATTAGAAATCTCTCCAGCGTGAACATCGCGTATTACGCCATTGTCATTATAACGGCCATTCCCACTCACAATGTAATAGCTTTCACTATCACCATCGTGTAAATGATAACCAATCGAAGAATTTGGCTCAATTACGATTTTGGCATACATCTTAATATGCTCTCCTAATTGTTCATTTGTTAACAAACGCGTAATATGAATTTTACCAACGCCTCCTTTATGATTTTCATAAGTTTCCATTTTTAAATTTTCCATACGATCCTCCTAGTTTTGTTTATGCTACATTTCACTATTTCTATTATACTGCATAAAAGCAATATTCACACAGTACTTTTAAATATTCCTTATAAAAAGATACATACTAATTTTAAGGGTGTGAGAACTTGCTAGAAAAGACGAAATATCTATATTATGCATTAAATTTTTTAGTTTTCTTTATTCTTTCATTCATAAGCACACAAATGATTCCATATTTAATATTTGTTGGATATTCAATTATTGAAAGAGGATATATTATAGCAGGCAGTGCAATCGTTGTAATTGCTGGGCAATTCATCTTTGGTTTTTTGAGTGATAGGTTCAAGAGAATGAAACTATTTTTTATCATAGCTTATGCTCTTTTTTTACTAGGTAGTTTTGGAATGTATGGAGTACAACATCAAGTATTCTATTATCATATGTTTGTTGTTTCATTGATGTCGGGTATGGTAAAAGTAATGATAGCTTTAGATGAAACTTGGATGTTAGCATTACGCCCTAAGCAATATGGAAGTTTGCGCGCTACAGGAGCTCTTGGCTTTAGTTTAGGCGCACCAGTTGCTGGGTTTTGTATTACCAGTGCATCCTATAACTCACTCCTATATGTAACTTTCTTTTTGTCAATAGTGGTTCTTATTATCGTATGTGCAACAAAAGATAGTAAGCCTAATAAAAGTAGTAAATTGGAACTAAAAGATATTCATATATTTATTAAAAATAAGCGCTATGTTGCTCTTGTATTTATTTTTTTTCTTGTTTATATGATTGGTTCTGCTGATCAATATATTGTGATTGATAAGATGGTAGCAATTGGTGCTAGTAGCAATGATATCGCTTTAAAATGGACACTCCAATCATTTATGGAAATCCCTTTATTTTTTTTAGCGAATAGGCTTTTAAGCAGATGGAGAGCACGCTCTTTATTGTTGTTTGCAACTTTTATGTATACTTTGAAATTTATGCTATACGCGTTTTCTACGACACCAACGATGATTGTTTTAAGCGCCTCTTTACAACTTGTAACACTTCCTATCGTTATGTTGACGAGCAAAGTCTTAATTCAAGAAGTAAGTCTAAAGCGAATGTATACAAGTGCACAAATGTTTGCTATGGCAATTTTTATTGGACTAAGTGGTTGTATTACACCAATTCTTACGTCCTATTTATCAAAAGCTATCGGATATAATCAAACCTTATATGCCATAGCCGCTTTTACAATAGTTCCAATACTATGTATTATTCATGATTGTAAAGTAGTAAAGAAGAGTACTTCTTGAGTGAGTTTTCATAGTTTACTTGAAAATAAAGACAAATTCTTTTATAATGAAAGCAGAAAAGATAAGAAAAACTCTTGGTTAGTAGTCACAAGAATTTTTTATGAGGAGTTACAAGATGAAATTTGAAATGAGTAAAGTAGAGAATCAATACCTAATAAAAGAAGAAAATAGAACTGTATTTCATGTGGATAGTGAAATAGATGGAAAACTATTGTCTTTATATGTGAAAAATCTATATGAAGATGAAATACTAGCTTGCTATCAGATAAAGAAATGGTATAACATTGTAAAAGCTAATTTAGCAACAGATTTTACCATTTATGAAGGTGATAATAAACTAGGGGAGTTACATAGTATAAAAGATGGATACCAAATGGTTTATCATGAAGTGTTGTATCGCTTTTATTGTGGCGAACATTTAAATAAAAGAACATTGTTAGTGTTTGATCGTGATATTCAAATTGCTGAAATTATATTAGATGAAATATCAACACTCCGTTTTAGCAATGGAGCACTTGCTAGTTTGTTTGTAGCAATGAGTGTATTAGTAAAAGATTATTTACCAACAAAAGCATTTAGTCAAGCAGGTTTTGATAAAAAATATATTGGATGCTATGTTGATGATAAGTTTTCAAACTAACATAAATTAAAAATTCTGTACGTATAATACAATCGAGGGGATTGTATGTCAATACAGAATTTTTTTATTATTTGGCAAGATATTGGGCTCATCTTATATGCCATATTAAAAGCGTTTCTGCCACTTCCTTCTTTAGAAGTAATCTTAGTGCCATTATGCTTAAACATGCCTGATAGATGGTTATTATATTCTTTAGAAGGAGCCATTGGTACAAGTATTGGTGGAGCGATTGGTTATGCTATAGCACGTGCTTTGGGGACTAAAGCATTACAACATATTGCAAGCAAAGAAGATATTGAAAAAGGGACACAAGTAATTGATAAATATGGCTTTCTTGCAATCTTTATTGGTGGTATTACACCAATTCCAGATTTTATCTTAGCTTACTTAGCAGGCTTTATGAAAATGAATTTTTTCATTTTCATATTAAGTGATGGGTTTGCTCGATTATTAAGAAGTATACTTATTACGTATTGTTTAAAAAGCATGGGACAAATCATTGATGTCGAAGCTTTTGGTATTTATTTTACTTTATTTATTTTTATATGGTTAGTTGTGAAATGGATTATAAATAAAGTAAAGATTCATGCACAAACAACATCTAGGAAATAAGCAAATATTTGATCATCTTTCATCTGTTCTGGATGCCATTGTACAGCTAGTATTTTTTGGTTTTGATGAAGTAAGGCTTCTACGTAATATTCTTTAGAATACGCACAGGCATATAATGGTTTTCCAAGAATATCAACAACTTGATGATGATAACTGTTTACATTTATGAGCGTTGGATAAAGCTTTGATAAACAAGTGTCTTTTACAATGCTAATTTCATGTAAATTATGAGGCGCGTGAGTACTCGTATCAATGTGTTGCTTTAGGTTTCCTTGAAAGTATACATTGATGAGTTGCATCCCTCGACATATGCCTAAGATAGGTTTATCTTGCTTATAAAAAGCATCTAAACATAAAAAATCAAAACTATCCATGGCATTATCATAATAGGTACCATTACCATCTTTTTGTGCATTGAAATAAGAAGGCTCAATATCATAACCACCAGGAATACATAAAGCATCACATAGCTTTAATGCACAAGTTAAAGAAGTCTCATTCACAATAGGAAAAATTGCCCAACCATGGACTTCTATTGCTTTACAATAGTCTTGATTGACAAAATGTTTCTGTGCGTTATCTAAAAATTCTAAGCGTGCTACTACACCAATTATTTTCATAGAGAGACCTCATTTCTATTAGTTTATGCCAAAAGGCAAAAAAAGGTACTAACACTTTTTTCCTTGCCAAGTGTTTAATCGTACCATTTCTTTATCAATATCATTAAGTACACAAGTTTTTTTAATTGTCCAACTTGGTGTTATTAAGTCTTCTTTTACACCATCACCCGTTAGTCGTTGAATAATTATTTCTTTAGGAATCCATTCTAATTGTTTGATTACAATTGCGATGTATTCTTCTTTTGTTAAAATAGGAAAGGGAGTTGTTTCATATTCTTTTGCTAATTGTGTGTCTTTCATAATATATAACATATGAATTTTTAGTGCATGTATTGGAAGGCGTCCTACTACTTTAGCACTTTCTATCATCATATCTGCACTTTCATTTGGAAGAGAATTCATTAAATGCACACATATCTTAATATCAGTTTTTGCCAAACGTTTTACACAATCTTCAAATTGTTGATAGGTATGACCACGATGAACGTGTTCTGCTGTTTTATCATGAATGCTTTGTAATCCAAGTTCTATCCATATTTCTTTATTCTTGGTTAAAGATTGTAGATAGGCTATCTTATCATCTTCTAGACAATCAGCTCTTGTTGCTATACAGACAGCAACACTATCATTAGAGTTTACAAAAGGATCAAAGGTTGCTTTTAATTCTTTAAGTGGAGCATACGTATTCGTAAATGCTTGAAAATAAGGCATTGTTAATGCATTAGGCCATTTATGATGCATTTTTTCTATGCCATGAAGATATTGTTTCATTAAATCTTCTTGTTTGTCTCCTGCAAATTCACCACTGCCTTTGCTGCTACAAAAAGTACATCCACCCAAACCACATGTACCATCACGATTTGGACATGTAAAACTAGCATTTAAAGCAACTTTACATACTTTGTGATGAAAGCGATGTTTTAAGTACATGTTCCATGTATAGTAACGTTTATTATCATCACTATTTAAAAAAGGATTATGATATGGCATATACTTGGTATTAATTACTTGTTAAAAGATCTAGGATATTTAAAGCATCATCACTTTGCTCTTTATATAGTTCTGTATATCCACATTTTGCACAAGATATAGTAATAAATTTTTTGTTTTGTACATCAAACAATTTAGCCAAATCACCGCCAGTTGTTTGAATTTGATCACTAACAAATTCGCTATTTCCACACTTTACACAAACATATTGTATTTTATCCATTTAACTTTCCCTCCTGTTTGCAATATTATAGCATAATTTAAAAATTTTTTTAAATTAAAATACTATTAGATATAAATTAATGCTATAATCATAGAACATCTTAACAGATAATAATTTTTATAATAGCTATTTTATTATGATTGTTATTTTTTTTAACTCAATTGGTAGTAACTGTTAATATAAATTGTAATAAATTGATGTATTTATTCATTATAATATGAGATAATAGTATCAATGGAAAGGGTAGTCAATACATGAACACGAAAAAAGTCATCCAATGCAAAAAATATCCGATTACCTATACATTGATTATTAAGCAAGTGAAAAATATTAACATGCGAATTTCTCATCAAGGAGAAATTGTCGTAAGCGCAAATCCTTTTGTCCCTATGGAAAAAATTGATGATTTTGTATCAAGCAAGGTACAATGGATTATTCTTCATCAAAAGACCATTACAGAACGTTCTCAAAATGTTTTGTATGATGAACAACATTTACAATTGTTTGGGGATGTTTTAAAAATCAAGAAAATGAGTGGGAAATATAATCATGTTAGTTATGATAAAACGACACTCTATGTCCAATGTAAAGAAGGCGCTAATTGTGAAAAAGTAGTTCGGCAATTTTTAGATAAACTTTGTAAAGATGTATTTATGGATGTAGTGAATTTAACCTATCGTTCCTTAGGAAATTATTGTTTAACGTTTCCTGAAGTTAAAATTCGTGATATGAAAAGTCGATGGGGAAGTTGTACTCCAGTTAAAAATTCCATTACGCTTAATAAAAAATTAATTCATTATCCGTTTGAATTTATTGAATATGTAGTATTACATGAATTTATTCATTTTATTCAACCAAATCATTCAAAAGCTTTTTATCAAATCATTGAAAATTATATGCCTGACTATAAACAACGTTTAAATCTGATAAAGTAAGGAAAAGGGTAAAAAACCATGGTAAAAATTATAACTGACACGTCTGCATTATTTACGATTGAAGAAGGTAAGAAAATGGGAGTTTGTGTTCTTCCTTTAAATGTTACAATTAACAACAAGCAATATAAGGATCTTTGTTCGGATACTGCTGAATTTATTGAAGAAATTCATAAGGGAGGAATCCCTAGTAGTTCACAACCGCCAATAGGCGATGTGGCTGCTGCTTATGAAGCAGTGAAGGGTGAAGAAATTTTAAACATCTGTATGGCTGATGGATTATCTGGTACCTATCAGACTGCGTGTATGGCAAAAGAACAAGCTGATAATAAAGCAGATATTTATGTATTGAATTCAAGAACGTTGTGTGGACCTCACCGTTATTTAGTTGAGAAAGCAGTTAAGTTACGTGATGAAGGTAAGCGACTTCAAGAAATTGTGGATTCCTTATTACAAAGTATGGCGCATGAACATTCTTTCTTAATCCCACAAGATTTTAGTTTCTTAAAGCGGGGGGGGCGTTTAAAACCTGCAGCTGCTAGTATTGGTGGTCTTTTAAAGTTAAAACCAATTATGGAAGCAGTACAAGAAGGAAGCCGATTAGATAAACAATCCATTGTTAGAACACTTAGCAAAGCTGCACAAAACATTGGAGAATACTTTGAACAACACGGCGTAAATGAAAACTATAAGGTTTATATTTCTCATGCAGATGCATTAGAAGATGCATTACATATGAAAGAGCGCATTGAACAATACTGTCATGGAGCTAGTATTGAAATTCTTAAATTATCACATGCTTTTATTACGCAGGGTGGACCACATTGTATTGCTGTTCAATATATTTTAAAGTAGAGTGAGCAATCACTCTTTTTCTTAGGAGGAAGGCCATTGAAACGTAAGCGTATATACTATATTTTACTTCTGATGTTCGTTATTTTTTTAGGATTGTATTCTCGAACGAGATACCCTCAACCTTTTATTTTTCATAAATATGGTGGAGATGTTCTCTATGCGATGATGGTGTATATTGGAATTGCTATTTGTTTTCCAAGTTGGAATATAAAGAAAATTGGTTTCTTTAGTATTATATTTTGCTTTCTTATAGAAGGAAGTCAATGTTTAAACTTGAATTGGTTGGTGTACGCTCGAACAACGTGGTTGCGTTATTTGATTGGACAAGGATTTATATGGAGTGATTTATTATGTTATTGTGTAGGTGTAATGAGTATGGTTATACTAGAAAAAGGATGCTTAAAGGAGAAAAATTAAATGAATAAAGAATTTTTAAAAGAAATGTTAGAAACGCCAAGTGTTTCTGGTAATGAAATAGCATTACAAAAGAAAGTAATGGCTTATATGAGTGAATGTTGTGATAAAATTCACCATGATAATACAGGAGATGTGATTAGTATTTTAAATCCATCAAGTAAAGCAAAGGTATTGTTATGTGGACATATTGATGAAATTGGATTTTTAGTAACGAATATTACAAGTGATGGTATGTTGAAAGTTACAAAAGCGGGAGGAATTCACCCGGTTTTGTACTTGGGAACGCATGTACAAATCATGACAAAAGATACTGTTTTGGCTGGAATTGTCGTGACAACTGCAGCATTAGAAAAATCTAGCGCAATTGGGATAGAAGATATATCAATTGATATTGGGGCAAAAAGCAAAGAAGAAGCAAGTAGCTATGTTGCTATTGGAGATAGTGTGTGTGCAGCAACTTCATCAAAAGATTTACTCAACAATCATTTCTGTGGACGTGCTTTAGATGATCGTATTGGAGCTTTTATTATATTGGAAGCATTAAAACGTGCGAAAGAATTAAAAGCAACATGTGGAATATACGCAGCTACAACTGTTGGAGAAGAAACAACCATGCGTGGAGCTTATCATTGCGCAAGCTATGTTAAACCATCATGTGCCATCATTGTGGATGTAACATTTGCAAGTGATTATGCAAGTATTAGTGAGTACAGTAGTGGAAGAGTTGATTTAGATGGTGGTCTTGTTTTATGTAAAAGTAGCATGATAAATACAAAACTTAATGAGGCTTTAACTAGTATTGCGAAAGAGTTGGACATGCACGTCCAATGGGAAGTATTTGCAGGAAAAGCTGGAACTGATGGTGATGTTGTTCACTTTACCAACGGGGGTGTACCCATTGCTTTAATTTCTATTCCATTACGTTATATGCATTCTTCTATTGAAAGTGCGAGTTATCAAGATATGGAAGAAATTATTGCTGTACTTGCTGAATTCTTGGTAAGATTTGATGAAAGCTTTAATTTTGATCCGTTTTTATAAAAAACTGCAAATTTGCAGTTTTAATTTACATATCACGCCCAATAACTTGGGCTATTTTTTTACCTTTTTCAATAACTTCTTTAAAACGATCAGGCTTTAAAGATTGGGCACCATCACTCCAAGCATTTTCAGGGTCATTATGAACTTCAATAATCAATCCATCTGCACCTGCAGCAATCGCTGCTAGACTTGCGGATTCTACCAAACGCCAATCACCAGTCGCATGGCTTGGATCGATAATAATAGGTAAGTGAGTCTTTGCTTTAAGTATTGGAATAACACTTAAATCTAAGGTGTTTCGTGTATATGTTTCAAAGGTACGAATACCACGCTCACAGAAGATTACATTTTCATTTCCTTCAGACATTATATATTCAGCAGCCATAATCCACTCTTCTATTGTGTTTGCTAATCCACGTTTTAATAATACAGGTTTATTTACTCGTCCAACGGCTTTCAATAAATCGAAGTTTTGCATATTACGTGCACCAATTTGAATAAGATCAACATGTTCTACAAATTCATCAATTTTATCAATACTCATAAGTTCAGAAACAATTGGTAATTGATAGGTTTTTCGTGCGTGTTCCATACAAGCAATTCCATCACTTCCCATACCTTGAAAAGCATAAGGGCTTGTTCTTGGCTTATAAGCACCTCCACGTAACATCTCACCACCAGCAAGTTTTACCTCTTTGGCAATTTCCATAATTTGGCTATCTCCTTCAACAGAACAAGGACCTCCAATAATTACGATTTTTTCATGTCCACCAATTTTGATACCTGCAACATCTACAATTGTATCTTCAGGATGAAATAAACGATTGGCTTTTTTATAAGGAGCTGCAATACGTGTTACATGCTCAACAAAAGGGTGGGCTTTTATTAATTTTTCATCTAGTTTAGAAGTATCACCAACAAGTCCAAATACATTAAAATCGTCTCCATGAATCATTGTGACACATAATCCTTTGGCTTCAAATCCTTTCATTAATTTATCAACTTCATTTTTTGGTGCATCTTTTTTTAAGGTTATAATCATATCATTTTCCTCCACTTTCATTTTTATTTAATGATGTCATATAGTCAGTTATAATTTTATCTATGGCACTTTCCATATCTTCATTATTAGGAATAATGAAGTCTGCACACGCTTTATATAAAGGATAACGTTCTTTGTACATAATATGTAAAGCTTCTTGAGAACTTGATAATGGACGATTAGGATCGTCATTAATGAGTTTGCTCATATCACGATCAATAAAATAAATGTTTCCATTTTGCTTTAAATTCGTAATATTTTGTTGATTTTTAACAATACCACCGCCACTAGCAATCACTTTGTTGTTTAGTTTTGCGACTTCTTTAGTGACATCATATTCTAACTTGCGAAACCCTTCTTCTCCTAGTGTTTCAAATATTTGTGGAATTTTCATTCCCGCTTTTTTAATAATAGCTTCATCAAGGTCTATGAAATCTTTATGCAAACGTTTTCCTAATTGTCTTCCAATAGAGGTTTTACCAGCACTAGGCATTCCTATCAGTACTAAATTACAACGGTTTTTAAGCATATCTAGATAGATATCATCAATTAAGGAATCATCTAATTTTTCATTTAAGAAGTATTCAACTGCTTGTTTGGCTTGCCCAATTAACATTTCTAATCCATTCACATGTTTAATTTTTAACATTTCTGCTTGCACACAAAGTGCCGTCTTTAATGGATTATAAATAATATCCACGACACTTTCACATTGCTTAAACGCTGATAAATCGATAGGGGAGTTTTCATTATTTGGAAACATCCCAATCGGTGAGGTGTTAATTATAAACTGCGCATCTAGATGTCTTTCAAATACTTCTTCGTAAGTAATAGCACCATCTTTTTGCGTTCTATTTACTATAATAATTTGATTCGCTTGTTCTGCTTTTAAAACAGCTTGAATTGCAGCACTTGCACCACCGTTGCCTAATACTATTACTTTTTTTTGTGCAACACAAATATTGTGCTTTTGTAAGGTATATAGGAAACCTGTAAAATCCGTGTTAAATCCTTTCAGGATACCATTTGTATTTACAATCGTATTAACAGCACCAATTTCTAATGCGTGTTTATCCATTTCATCTAAATAGGGAATCACACTTTTTTTATAAGGAATCGTAACATTGATAGCGCAAAAATCTTTTTGAATCATAAAGTTTTTGAATTCTTCTTGATTCAGTGGCATTAAATCATACGTATAAGAAGCCAATCGTTCATGAATTTCTTTTGAAAAACTATGATTTAAATGTTCACCAATGAGTCCATATTTCATATCCAAACCTCTTTTCTTGTGTTGTTTCATAAAAAAAACATCAACGTAAATGTGTCTGATGTTTTTTATTGCCCTGAAAAGTAAAATCACCATCGTCTACATATGGCTTTTTTCAGGGCTATCTAAAGGTAAAAAAATAAGATGTTAATAGTGTTGAAATGTTCACGTTCATCACTCCTCGTTGTTAATAGAATACAACAATATGATATGGAATGCAAGTGCCATCGTATTATTTTCATTTTTTTACAAGAAAACAATGAAACAAATTCACTCGTATTCCTTAATCAAAACTGTTATAATAATAAAAAATATAAAAGGAAGGAAGAATATAATGCAACCAGTTATCATAAAAAATGTAACTATAGGAAACGGCATCCCAAAAATTTGTGTTTCCTTGCTTGGCTCAAACAGGCATGAAATATGCACGGAAATTGCGACGATTCTACATACACCTATTGACGTTGTAGAATGGCGTTTAGATTATTTTAAAGAGGTTGAAGATATTCATAAGTGTTTGGAAATGTTGGAAATCATACATAATAAATTGCCGAATATGCCACTTATTACCACTTTTCGTTCCCTTGAAGAAGGTGGATGTAAGGCAATTCCATCCTCCTATTATCTCGCCTTAAATAAAAGCTTAATAAGAAGTGGTAAAACTGATATTGTAGATCTTGAATTATTTCATGAAAAAAATGAACTTCAAGATTGTATTAACGAAGCACATAGTAATAACTGTAAAGTAATTCTTTCAAACCATGATTTTAAACAAACACCTAACGAAAGTATTCTTCTTAATCGTTTTATGCAAATGCAAGAACTAGGCGCTGATATTTTTAAAATTGCGCTGATGCCAATAAACAAACAAGACGTAATGACGCTTTTATGTGTAACTCATAAAATGCAACAGAATAGCAATTGTCCAATTATTACGATGTCCATGGGAGAGCTTGGTGTGATTTCTAGAATATGTGGGGAAGTATTTGGCTCTGCACTTACTTTTGGTGCCTTAAATGAAACCAGTGCTCCTGGTCAATTACAGGTTGAAGAATTAAAAAAAATGCTTTCTATTGTTCATGAGTGCAACAATATTGTCTAGTCTTCTTTAAGTTAGATATATAAAGGAATATCAGAACACAAAGTAAACTGGTTTACTAACCGTTAAATTTATTACTTTTGATATTGCACAAAGCGTACAAACAAGGTAAAATAGTGATATGTGTTATGAAATGCATTGTACAATTTTGTAATGATCATTTCAGAAAGGAGAGTCAATGTATAAAATTTTAAAGAAAGAAATATTAAATCCAACAGTTACAAAAATGGTAATTGACGCACCTGCAGTCGCAAAAAAAGCGGCAGCTGGTCAATTTATTATTCTTCGTGTTCATGAAAATGGGGAACGTATTCCTTTAACAATTGCCGACTATGATCGATTAAATGGAACAATTACGATTATTTTCCAAATTGTTGGTAAAACGACAATGTTATTAAATACATTGGAAGTAAACGATGAAATTTTAGATTTTGTTGGACCTTTAGGAAATCCTTCTCATGTAGATGGATTGAAAAAAGTTTGTGTTATTGGAGGAGGCGTTGGATGTGCAATTGCTTATCCTACTGCCAAAGCTTTATTCGACAATGGAACAGATGTTACTGTAATTACTGGATTTAGAAATTCTGAGTTAGTTATCTTAGAAGAGGATTTCAAAAAAGTAAGTACACATTCTTATTTAGTAAGTGATGATGGAAGTACGGGAACAAAAGGATTGGTTACAAACGTATTAGAAGAATTAATTCAAAAAGGTGAAGAGTTCGATGAAGTAATTGCAATTGGACCACTTATTATGATGAAATTTGTATGTCAATTAACAAAGAAATATAACATTAAAACGATTGTTAGTATGAATCCAATTATGATTGATGGAACTGGCATGTGTGGGGGTTGTCGTTTAAGTGTTGGAGGAGTCACAAAATTTGCATGTGTTGATGGGCCTGATTTTGATGGGCATGAAGTAGATTTTGATGAAGCTATGTCTAGAGGCGCTACATACCGTGATTTTGAAGCACATGAGCGTGAAGCTGGTTGTAATTTAATGAATAAGGAGGTAGCTTAAGATGCCTAATATGTCCTTAAAAAAAATAGAAATGCCAATTCAAGATGGAGAAGTAAGAAGAAATAACTTTGATGAAGTAACACTTGGCTATACAAAAGAAATGGCGATGGAAGAGGCATCACGTTGTCTTCATTGTCCAACAAAACCATGTATTAGTGGATGTCCTGTTGCTGTAAATATTCCTGATTTTATTAAAGAAGTAACAAATGGAGAGTTTGAGAAAGCTTATCAAATCATTCATCAAACAAGTTCTTTACCAGCTGTTTGTGGTCGTGTTTGTCCACAGGAAACACAATGTGAACAAAAATGTGTTCGTGGTATTAAAGGCGAAGCAGTTGCGATTGGACGATTAGAACGCTTTGTAGCCGATTGGCATCGTGAAAATGTCGTTGATGAAATTGTAAAACCTACTAGTAATGGACACAAAGTAGCAATTGTAGGTGCAGGTCCTGCGAGTCTTACTTGTGCAGGAGATTTAGCAAAACTAGGTTACCAAGTATCTGTTTTTGAGGCATTACATGTTGCTGGTGGTGTTTTAATGTATGGAATTCCAGAATTTAGACTACCAAAAGCAATTGTTCAAAATGAGATTAAAGGTTTAGAACAAATGGGTGTAGATATTCAAACAAATATGGTCATTGGACGTAGTGAATCTGTTGATGATTTATTTGATGCAGGATATGAAAGTGTCTTTATTGGTAGTGGAGCAGGTCTTCCTAACTTTATGAATATGCCTGGTGAAAACTTAAAAGGTGTATATTCAGCGAATGAATTTTTAACTCGTTGTAACTTAATGAAAGCTTATAAAGAGGGTGTTGACACACCAATTCAACGACCTAAAAGAGCCGTTATTGTTGGTGGTGGTAATGTTGCCATGGATGCTGCACGTTGTGCAAAACGCCTAGGTGTTGAAGAAGTTACCATTGTATATCGTCGTAGTATGGAAGAATTACCAGCTCGTCGTGAAGAAGTAGAACACGCTATGGAAGAGGGAATTATCTTTAATCTGTTAACAAATCCTGTACGTGTACTTGGAAATGATGAAGGTTGGGTTACTGGTATGGAATGTGTTAAAATGGAATTAGGGGAACCTGATGAAAGTGGAAGACGACGTCCAGTAGAAATGCCTGGAAGTAATTTTGTGCTTGATGTAGAATGTATGATTATGGCAATTGGTACATCACCAAACCCACTCATTCGTTCCACTACAAAACATTTAGATACAAATCGTAAAGGTTGTTTAGTTGCGGATGATAACGGTCAAACAACACGTGATGGTGTGTTTGCTGGAGGAGATGCAGTAACTGGTGCTGCTACTGTAATTCTTGCTATGGGAGCAGGTAAAACTGCTGCAAAAGCAATGGATGAATATATCCAAAATAAGTAATAATTGACTTGGAAGGGTTTACAAGAATGGATATAAATGCTATTATTAAATCAAGAAATAAGTACCTTATTTCGATTATCATAATACTGGCTCTATTATGATATGCTTGAAATTTTGTGTCCTTTACATCCTTCCTTTTATTGTAAAACACATCATTTCGATTTCTTGTATTCATATCGAATTCCTTTCGATAACCTAATTGAAAAAGACGTGGTGATGCACGTCTTTTTCTTATGATATATTTAGAAATTAAATGCTTCTTTTGGTATGAAATAATTGAAATTTTATGTGAAGTCTGTTATCCTTTAAGACAGGTGATAAGATATGAAAAAAAAGAAAAATTTTCTTGTTATAATCGGTGTAGTAGGGATACTAATTATGTTTGTTATTTCTTTATTTTTTCCACACATGAAAAACTTTGCGAAAGTAGGTGCTTTAGCTATTTATGGTTTTGTTAGTTATATGCAAATTGACCTCATGAAAAGAAAAGGACAAGATATAGGAAATTCAGTTCTCTTTAGTGTTGTGGTAATTATAGCAATTGGTTATCTTTTGTTTTTTACGTAAAACATTGACAACCAAACCCATTATTAGGTATACTAATAAACAGATAAGCGTTGAATTAAAGTAGTACAAAGTGGTGCCATGTTATAGCGAGCTGATGGTTGGTGTAAATCAGTACAGGAACCTTTGGAACTTATTAAGGAGCTTGATTTATTGTAAATCCGAATACTTCGCGTTAAGAAGAAATGAAGTGCATTTAGCTAATAAATGAACTAAGGTGGTACCGCGTTAATTAAAACGTCCTTAGATATGGACGTTTTTTTATATCTAAAAGGAGAAAAATTATGAGCTATGATCATCAAAGTGTAGAAAAAAAATGGCAGGCATATTGGTTGAAAAACAAAACTTTTGCTTGTGATACTTGGGACTTTTCAAAACCTAAGTGTTATGTTTTAGATATGTTTCCTTACCCAAGTGGAAATGGATTACATGTAGGGCATCCTGAAGGTTATACAGCAACTGATATACTTGCTAGAATGAAACGTATGCAAGGTTTTAATGTACTACATCCAATGGGATGGGATGCATTTGGCTTGCCTGCCGAACAATTTGCAATACAGACTGGTAATCATCCAGCAGAATTCACGAAAAAAAATATTGATCACTTCCGTGAACAAATCCAAGCATTAGGTTTTTCTTATGATTGGGATCGTGAAATCTCTACAACTGATAAAGATTATTATAAATGGACACAGTGGATATTTTTACAACTTTATAACAAAGGATTGGCTTATGTTGATGAAATTCCTGTAAACTGGTGTCCTGAATTGGGTACTGTTTTAGCAAATGAAGAAGTCATTGATGGAAAGAGTGAGCGTGGAGGATATAGTGTTATACGTAAACCAATGCGTCAATGGGTATTAAAAATAACGGAATATGCAGAACGTTTATTGGAAGATTTAGACCTTTGTGATTGGCCTGCTTCTACAAAAGAAATGCAAATCAATTGGATTGGTAAATCTGTTGGAGCGAATGTTAATTTTAAAATAAAAGATACAAACAAAGAATTTACAGTATTTACAACACGTTGTGATACCTTGTTTGGTGCCACTTATTGCGTAATGTCACCAGAACACCCTTATGTAGAAGCAATTGCTAGTGCACAACAAATTGAACAAATCAAAGCATATCAACAATCATGTGCCACAAAATCAGATATGGAACGTACAGAATTAAACAAAGATAAAACTGGTGTATTTACTGGCGCTTATGCTATTAATCCTGTTAATGGAAAAGAGATACCAATATGGATATCTGATTATGTACTTGCTAGTTATGGTAGTGGAGCTATCATGGCAGTCCCTGCTCACGATACACGTGATTATGAATTTGCGAAAAAATTTGGAATTGATATTATTCCAGTACTCGCTGGTGGAAATATTGAGGAAGCACCATTTATTGAAGATGGATTGCATATAAACTCTGATTTTTTAAATGGTATGGATAAAAAAGATGGTATTACTACGATGATTGCTTGGTTAGAAGAACATCACTGTGGTTGTGCAAAAACAACTTATAAATTACGTGATTGGTTATTTTCTAGACAACGTTATTGGGGAGAACCAATTCCCATTATTCAAATGGAAGATGGTACTACAAGAAGTGTAGCACTTGAAGAACTTCCATTAGAATTACCAGAAACACGAAACTTTAAACCAACGGGTAATGGAGAATCGCCACTTGCTCATTGTGAAGATTGGTTACATGTTGAAATTGATGGTGTAAAAGGAAAAAGAGAGACAAATACAATGCCTCAATGGGCAGGAAGCTGTTGGTATTATTTACGTTATATCGATCCTAAGAACCAGGATGCCATTGCCGATCCTGAATTATTAAAACAATGGTTGCCGGTAGACTTATATGTTGGTGGGGCAGAACATGCGGTACTTCATTTATTATATGCACGTTTTTGGCATAAAGTGCTTTATGATTGTGGTGTTGTTCCAACAAAAGAACCGTTTGGAAAACTATTCCATCAAGGTATGATTCTTGGTGAAAATAATGAAAAAATGTCAAAATCAAGAGGAAATGTTGTAAACCCTGATGAAATTGTTGTCACTCATGGTGCTGATGCACTTCGTATTTATGAAATGTTTATGGGACCTTTAGAAGCTGCGCTTCCTTGGAACACCAATGGACTTGATGGTGCACGTAAGTGGATTGATCGTGTTGTTCGTTTATATACGGAATATGATAAAATAACAACAACTAATGATGGAAAACTTGATAAAATTTATCATGCTACGGTTAAAAAAGTTAGTAATGATGTGCAAACATTAAACTTAAATACAGCAATTTCTGCTATGATGATTTTTGTTAATGAATGCTATAAAAGCGATACGTTCTATATTGAATATGCAAAAGGATTTATAAAGATGTTTGCTTGTTTTGCACCACATATTGGAGAAGAATTATGGGCAAATGTATTCCATAGTAAAGAAAGTATTACCTATGCACCTTGGCCTGTATATGATGAGGCAATGTTAGTAGAAGACGTACTTGATGTTATTGTTCAAGTTAATGGAAAACTACGTGGTAAGTTTAGTGTAGAAGCGGGAACTTCTGAAGATAACTTAAAAGAAGAAGCAATGAAGATAGCTTCTGTTGCTGCGCAATTAGAAGGAAAAACAATCCGTAAAGTAATCGTTGTGAAAGGAAAAGTAGTAAATATTGTCGCAAATTAATGAAATAAAAAATTTGCGTTTAAATCAGTAACTATGCTATACTAAATAAGGAAATTTGGAAGGTGATATAAATGGGTAGACATTTTGAAGTAAGAGCTGCATCAATGCAAAAAACAGCAAATGCAAAAGCAAAAGTATATTCTCGTTTTGGAAAAGAAATTTTAATGGCAGCGAAAGCTGGTGTTCCTGATCCTGATATGAATATGTCATTGAAGAAAGTAATTGAACGCGCAAAAGCAAACCAAGTACCTGCTGACGTTATTAAAAGAGCAATTGAAAAAGCAAAAGGTGGTACTGGTGAAAACTATTCAGCTGCTACATATGAAGGGTTTGGATCAAACGGAGGGGCAACTGTTATTATTGATTGTTTAACAGATAATGCCAACCGTACGATTGCAGATTTACGTGCTTGTTTTAATAAATCTCATAGTAAGCTTGGTGTAGAAGGTTCAGTTTCTTTTAACTATGTGCACACTGGTGTAATTGTTATTGAATATGATGATGAAGAAGCAATGATGGATGCTTTAATTGGTGGAGATGTAGAGTTGCGCGATCTTGAAGTTAATGATGGTATGATGAATATTAGCGTAGAGCCAACAGATTTAAACAAAGCAAAAGAAGCAATTGAAACGCTTCTACCAGAAGTAGAGTTTCAAGTATTAGAAAATACAATGATACCAAATGAATACATTAGTTTAGAAGGCGAAGATTTAACATTATTTCAACGATTAATAACCTTGTTGGATGATGTTGATGATGTGCAACAAGTGTATCATAATGTTGAAAATATCGAAGAAGGAAAATAGTAATCATTGGGAATGTGCAAGCATTCCTTTTTTCTTATTTGATATTGACAAATAAGAAGAAGATGAGTAAACTATAGGTAATCCGATGAGAAAGAGCTATGATAATGAGTTTTGGTAAAGAGAAGAAAACAAATGCTGAGAGTTTTCACAAAAAAGTTATGATAGGACACTTTTGAGGTATTATCACAAAATGATAATCGTAAAACACCCTTGCGTTAAAAGGAAAAGCTGCATCTTTTTAGATGAAGTAAGGTGGTACCGCGTTCATAACGTCCTTATGTAGGACGTTTTTTTGTGGTTATAAAAGAAATATAAAGGAGGATTTATCATGAATTATCAAGTACCAAGAGGAACCCAAGACATATTACCAAATGAAATTAGTAAATGGCATCGTTTAGAAGAGTTAATTAGACAATTTACATATGTTTATAATTACCAAGAAATTCGTACACCAATATTTGAACATACAAATGTATTTAAAAGAGGAAATGATTCAAGTGATATGGTAAATAAAGAAATGTACACATTTCAATTAGCAAATAGTGATACTTCTTTAACATTACGTCCTGAAAGCACTGCAGGAGTTGCTCGTGCATTTGTAGAACATAAAATGTATGGGAATGCTGACTTACCTGCAAAAATGTACTACGTAGGTCCACAATGTCGTCATGAACGTCCACAAAAAGGAAGAATGCGTATCTTTCATCAATTTGGAGTTGAAGTAATAGGTGCTAAGAGTGCTTATTTAGATGTTGAAACGATTGCACTAGGATATTCATTCGTATCTGCACTTGGTTTAAAAGATATGAAAGTACTTATTAATACATTAGGAGATGACGATTCTAGAGATGCTTATCGAACTGCATTAAAAGACCATTTTAAAGCAGATATTCAAAGCATGTGTCCTGATTGTCAACGTCGTTATGTTCAAAATCCATTACGTATTTTAGATTGTAAAGTAGATCATGATTTACCAATTATGAAATCAGTACCTAAAATGCATGATTATTTAAACGAAGAAAGTAAAGCTTATTTTCAAGATGTATTAGCGGGATTAGATACACTTAACATTCCATATGAAGTGGATGATAAATTAGTACGTGGATTAGATTATTATACGCACACGGTATTTGAAGTAGTTTCTGTTAATAAAGATATGGGTGCACAATCAACTGTATTTGCTGGAGGTCGTTATGATGGCTTAGTAGAATACTTTGGTGGTCCTAAAGAAATGAGTGGAATTGGTTGGGCACTTGGTTTAGAACGTCTCTTGATAGCTTGTAATAGTGAGGGGATTGATTTAGAAGAAAAACAAGAACTTGATGCTTATGTTTTATGTTTGTCTCCAAAAGTACGTAATGTAGCATTACAAATTGTTACTCAACTACGTGCAAATGGATATTGTTCAGATATGGATTATCTTGATCGTTCCTTTAAAGCACAGTTTAAAACAGTAGAGCGTAAACATGCTAAAGCTGCGATTATCATAGGTGAAAAAGATGTTGAACAAGGTGTTTTAACGATTAAAAACATTGCAGAACAAACACAGGTAGTTGTTAAATTAGAAGAAGTAATAGAAGGTATGGATAAGATGTTTGAGGAAACTAGTGAAGAACATGTTTGTTCTTGTGGTGAAGAAAACTGTACCTGCGAACACCATGATTAGGAGAATATGATGAAAAGAACACATACAAATGGGGAATTAAGAAGTAGTGATATTAATTCCAAAGTAACACTTGATGGTTGGGTCGCAAAACGACGTAATTTTGGCGCTTTAGTATTTATTGATTTGCGTGATCGTAGTGGCATTACACAACTTGTTTTTGATGAAGAAATGGCGCAACAAATTAAAGAAGTACGTAATGAATATGTTTTGCGAGTGAGTGGAACTGTAGTTGAACGTAAGGATAAGAACCCAAAATTATCAACTGGGGACATTGAAATAAAAGTAGAAAGTGTAAGTATTTTAAATACTGCAGAAACAACACCATTAATTATTGCCGATGAAACAGATGCCTTAGAAGATACACGATTAAAATACCGCTATTTAGATTTACGGAGAAGTTGTTTACAGAATAACTTAATATTGCGTCATAAAGTAACGATGTTAATACGTAACTATTTATCTGATCAAGGATTTATTGAAGTAGAAACACCAATCCTTTGTAAATCAACACCAGAAGGAGCACGTGACTATCTTGTTCCTAGTCGCTTAAGTGAAGGAGAGTTTTATGCCTTACCACAATCTCCACAATTATATAAACAATTGTTAATGGTTGGAGGAATGGATAAGTATTTTCAAATAGCTCGTTGTTTTCGTGATGAAGACTTACGAGCAGATCGTCAACCAGAGTTTTCACAAATAGATATTGAAATGAGCTTTGTTGAAGAAGAAGATGTTTGGAATGTAACAGAGAATTTAATGAAGAAAATATTTAAGGAAATAAAAGATGTGGAACTATCTTCATTTATGCGTATTCCTTACACGGCATGTATGGAACGTTTTGGTAGTGATAAACCAGATCTTCGCTTTGGGATGGAATTATCTAATGTTTCTTCAATCTTTAAAGATAGCGAATTTAAAGTGTTTCAAGATGTGATTACCAATCAAGGTGTCGTTCAAGCCATGCTAGTAAAAGATGGAGCTGCTAAGTTTTCACGTAAAGACTTAGATAAATTACAAGAGTTTGTGAAAGTCTATGGTGCAAAAGCATTGGCTTATTTAAAGCTATCTAATAATGAATGGAGCGGTTCAATTAGCAAAGTTGTTAGTGAACAAGAAAAACTTGCTTTACAAAATGCTTTAACAATTGAACAAGGCGACTTACTATTTATGATTGCAGATAAGAAAAAAGTAGCGCAAAGCGCTCTTGGAGCATTGCGAAATAAATTAGGTCATGATTTATCCTTAATTGATGAGACACAATACAAGTTTCTTTGGGTAACAAATTTTCCAATGTTTGAATATGTTGAAGAAGAAAAACGATATGTAGCAGCTCATCATCCATTTACGTCTCCTAATTTAGAAGATGTTGATAAATTATTAAACGATCAAGAAAATTGTTATTCACGTGCTTACGATTTAGTATTAAATGGGTATGAATTGTTAAGTGGTTCTATTCGTATTCATGACCAAGATTTACAAAAGAAAGTATTTGAAGCAATTGGAATGAGTCAAGAAGAAGCAAATATGAAGTTTGGTTGGTTCATTGATGCCTTTAAGTATGGAACTCCACCGCATGGAGGAGTAGGAATTGGTCTAGAACGTTTGGTTATGTTACTTGCGGGTACCGATAATATTCGTGATGTTGTTGCATTTCCAAAAACTGCAAGTGCTTCTGATTTAATGAGTGAGGCACCAAGCAGTGTAAAAAGTGACCAGTTACAAGAATTGCATATTGAACTTGCTAAAAAATAACAAATTTCCTTATTTTTCAGCTACTTTTAGTAGCGTATATTTTACAATGTTTTAGGAACAAGAAAAAAAAGAAAGTCAAGAGTATTCTTTCTGAATATCCATGTTATACTATAAGTGTTCAAGAGGTTAACATTTTTCCTACACGAAGAGATAAGGGAGATCGTATGTTACAATTTGGTGTGAAAACTTGCTTGTAGTGAGAATCCTAAAATTTTGTGCAGATCACCCACCTGTATTTACAGGGAAAGATCTCACCTCTTGGACATTAAAAAAGAGATAATAATTTAATTATCTTTTTTTTAATTCCTCTATTTTTTTATATATGCTATACTAAAAGCAACAGTAATGGAGGTATTATATGGATAATAAAACACGCTTTATTGAATTGTATAAGCAACATATCAAACGTGATGGTGCAGACAAATTGTTAGAATTTCTGATGAGTGAACATAGTGATTTTTTTGTAGCACCTGCTAGTACGCGTTTTCATGGGTCTTATAAAGAAGGTTTATTAGAACATAGTTTAAATGTTTATGACTCTTTAGCGGACTATTTAACACGACCAAGAACAAAAGAAATTTATCACATGGAGTATGATGACGAAACTATTGCGATTGTTGCATTACTACATGATATCTGTAAAATTAATTGTTATAAAGAAAGCACACGCAATCAAAAAATAAATGGAACCTGGCAACAAGTTCCTTATTATGAATTTGATGATCAAATGCCATATGGTCATGGAGAAAAAAGTGTGTATATAATCAATGGATACATGCGTTTAAGTAGGGAAGAAGCGTTTGCTATTCGTTACCATATGGGATTTAGTGGGAATGAAGAAGTACGTAATGTTGGAGCTGCTTTTGAACAATACCCATTAGCTTTCGCCTTAAGTACTGCGGATATGGAAGCAACGTATTATGTTGAAGGAAAGTAAAAAAAAGTGAAATTTTAGTTTTCACTTTTTTTATCTTCACGTTGCCATAATTCAACTTGTTCTTCATTATGTAACATGTAAAGGAAGTTGCTTTTAGCCATCGGATATTTTGTATAAAAGGCAGCTAACATTTTTTTCATATCAGCGCGTTCCGTATAGCCATCATTTGGACAAGTACTTTGGACAAATGGAATATCATTGTCTTGTTGAGCTTTTAAAATATCACTTTCATAAGCATATATTAAAGGGCGAATAAAGGTAATATCTGTTTTAGTTAAATACATTTTAGGTTGAAATACAGCAATCTTACCTCCATGAATAGCATTCATCATGAGTGTTTCTACAGCGTCATCACTATGATGACCAAAAGCTATTTTATTACAGCCATATTCTTTTGCACTTTGAATAACAGTTGCTTTTTTAAACTTACTGCAAAGGCTACATTTTAAATCTCCATTTTTATCAAGATTACGTTTTAATATATCATAAACAATAGAATCAACACAATGAAATTCGATGCCTAATTTTTCACAATAGGCCTCCACTTGGCTAAAATCCATATTTGGAAAACCTAGTTTAATATGAATACCAACAATTTTAAAATTCTTACCTTTAAATTTAGAGTAAAAATGTAGGGCTGTTAATAACACCATACTATCTTTTCCACCACTAACACCAACGCCTATTATATCACCATCTTCAATTAAATTATAATGAATATCACCTTTGCGTATGGCACCTAATATTGTATGTAAATTCAATGTACATCGCTCCTTTGTAAAAACGGGTTTATTATATCATGGTTTTTTCTACATTCACACAAAACTCATCTAATTTATTTAAAAATTATGGTATAATGGGTGAGGTGATAACGATGGACGGAATTTTATTGATACATAAAGAAGCAGGAATGACATCACACGATGTTGTTGGAAAACTTCGTAAAATTTTACATATAAAAAAAATTGGACACAGTGGAACACTTGATCCAAACGCTACAGGCGTACTTTTGGTGATGATTGGTAAAGCTTGTAAAGTATTGCCTTTTTTAGAAGATACAGATAAAGAATATATTGCTCAATTAGAGTTAGGAAAACATACATTGAGTGATGATATATGGAGTGAAACACTTGAGAGTGCCCCCATTGTTCCTATTCAGGATTTCCAAAGTGTACTAGATACATTTAAAGGCAAGCAACTACAGCTTCCTCCAATGGTTTCTAGTGTCCGTGTAAATGGACGAAAACTATATGAGTATGCACGAGCAAATGAAAGTGTAGAGCGTCCACTTCGAGAAGTTCACATATATGATATTGAATGTTTAAATCAAGATACATTAACATTTAGAATGAGTTGTAGTAGTGGAACTTATGTACGCTCTCTTTGTGTAGATATAGCAAAGAAAACTGGTAATTTAGGTTGTATGTCTTCTTTGGTAAGAACGCGTGTAGGGCGCTTTCGTCTTGACTCATGTGTGAGTTTACAAGATGTAGCGAATGGTAATTTTACACTACACCCAATGCAAGAAGTATTGGCTCATTATCCAATGATTACATATGAACCAATTGCGGATATTTATAATGGAAAACACGTTCATATTCAAAGCGATGCTAAACAAGTTGTTATCGTAGATAAAGATGGTGAAATTGTTGCCATGTATGAGTTAGATCATCATGATATTTATCGCAGCGTACGTGGACTTTGGTAGGTAATAAGATGAAAATATATCATGTTGATTTAGAGAATCCAATACAAATGGAAGAACAAATAACGGCTTGTATTGGTTATTTTGATGGGTTACATTTAGGACATCAAAAGTTAATAGAGAAGGTTGTAAGTGATGCGAATATTCATCATACAACGCCTTCACTTATTACCTTTGAACCAGACCCATGGACAATTTTAAAACATATAAAAGATATTCCACATATTACACCAATGAAACAACGCATTGAAATAGGTGAAAAATTAGGCATTAAAAATTGGATTATTTTAAACTTTAAGCAAGAAATGGCTGATTTGAGCATTCAAGACTTTCATGAAAAAGTATTGCTACCATTACGTTTACATACACTAGTATGCGGTTATGACTTTCATTATGCTACACGTGGAAGTGGAAGTGTAACCACATTAAAACAACAAACAAGTTTTCAAGTTGATGTAGTGGAAGAAGTAAGTAGTGAACATCAAAAAATCAGTTCTACACGTATTGAAGAATTGCTCAGAAGTGGAAACATAAGCAAAGCAAATCAATTTATGGGAAGAGTATATGAACTACGTGGGAAGGTTATTAAAGGTCGTCAAGTGGGAAGTGAAAATGGTTTTCCCACAGCAAACATTGCACTTGAAGAAAATTATATTATCCCTAAAAAAGGGGTTTATATTGGAAAAGTTAAGGTTCAAGGAAGGCTATATTCTGCTATTCTTAACATTGGGAATAACCCAACTTATAACTATCAAGAACATGTGAGTATAGAAGCACACTTGCTAGAATTTCATGAAAATATTTATGGAGAAGAAGTTAGCTTTTTCTTTTGTGAATATATTCGTGAAGAAAAAAAGTTTAAAGATGTATTTGCTTTAGGTGAACAGTTAACAAGAGATGTTAGTAATGCAAAAGATTATTTTAAAAAGCGAAGGGAAGTGAATGTATGCGATTAAAGGTATTTGACACAATTGATGAGACACTTGCTTTATTAGAAACCAATAAAACCTTTTATCATTCTATTACTTTAGATATTGAAACATATTTAATGGAACTTTTTAAAGATTCTTCAGAAATGATTGTGGATATTAATTCACGTGTGAAATCAAAAGAAAGTTTACGTGAAAAAATCATTCGTAATCGCTTTTATGTAGAAAATGAAAGTGCACAAGGAATTCTAAATAATTTAAGTGATTTAATTGGATTTATTGTGGAGTGTCGTTTTATTGAAGATGAATTTAAAGTGTTGACATTACTACGTAACAAATTAAACTTGGTAAATGAAGAGGATGGATATAATTACAACGTAAACAATCCGAACTTTCATTTAGATTGTACATCACGTCAACCTCAAATTCAAAAAAATGGCTTTGCAATCTATCGCTTAGATGGCTATTATTTAAAAGATGGGCAAAAAGTAAATGTAGAATTACAAATCAGAGCATTGGTACATTCTTTTTGGGGAGAGATTGAACATAAACTTGTTTATAAAAATACTAACTATTATGTATACGATGATTTTATGAAAGATTTATTGGCATCAATTAAAGCCAATTTAACCATTACAGATCGTCAATTAAATATCATTTATGATCAGATGCAATCCACTTCACAAAATGATGCAAGTATTACCGAAATAAGCTTTGAGAAGCAAATATCAAAAGCAATTAATGATTTATTTGCAATGAAAATGAATGAATCCATTGGGTTCACTATGAATTTGAAAAACACATCTACTATTTTAGGACATTATATCTTTATTAAAGATATTCGTTTTGATGGTGGTAATAATGATCGAATATCTACTTTATTTCGAACATTTCGTAAATTGAATTCAATACAGATGGATTTTGAAAATGAAATTTGTTTTGAAGATAGTTTTGTATCGAAAGATATTTTTGTACATATCTTAGGGAACTATTTGATTTCAATTATTAATAAGGATTATGATTGGTTTGTTTTCTTTAAGATGTTATTTGCGATAGAACCTGGCAATAATGTCGAAGATTTCACGCTCTTCCTAAATGTAATTAAGAATTATTTAGTTGATAACTATTGGTTAAATACAAGCTTTGTACGTTTACCTATGGATCAAAGTGATTTATTACATGAAGAATGTGCGAAAATATTAGCTAAGTCATTATGTGATATTGGTACGATTAATATTATTCATGATGATAAAATGATAGCAATGAACAAAGCGTTCGTTAAATTTATTGAAGAATTAGAACGTCGTGTTATTTCTTATGATGATTTTATGCAATATCTAAGCGCATATTATGAGGATTGGATGAAACAAATGCATTTGATTTTTGATTAATTCAAAGAATATAGTCTATAATATGGTCTTTCTAGCATAAACTAAGGCAGGGAGGACACATTTATGAACAAACAAGCACTCGCATTTTTAACTATGTTTTCACTTGTTCTCATGTTATCTGTATACTATGTTACACTACCAACCGATTCTAAATCGGTAATGAGTGAAAAGCGTGCATCAACTAGTGATAATAAAAAGGAAAGTGAAACAAAAAGTACATCAGAAAGTAAAGCAGTAACAAACTTACAAACCGCTATCAATCAAAAAAAAGATACAGAAATTAATAAGCAAAGTGATATCGTTGCCAATGCACAAAGTGATGAGGCAAAGAAACAAAGTGCACTTACTGCGATAGATACTTTAAAGGCACAAGTAAGTGAACAAGAAGCAGTTGTACAAGCATTAACAAAAGCTGGATATAAAAATGCTGTAGAGATACAAAAAGCGAGCTGTATAGTGACAATATTTGAACAAAAAGATGAGAAAAGCATCGCTCAAAAAGTAATGCAAAAAGCAAGTGAATTAACAAATAACAAATATTTGATCGAAGTTACTTTTAAATAGGAATTGTTTTTGGTATAATAGAGGGAGAAGGTGATAAAAATGGCTCAAGAATATATTGCAATTAAAGAAAAAAATGATATTGGAGTGATTGCTTTGAACAAATCAGCATTCCAAACAATTGCGAAAATCGTAATTGAAGAAGATGAAAACTTAAAGATTGCGGAAAGTGCAACACCATTTAAGTATTCGATAACATGCAAGATTCAAAATGATCAGCTTGTATTAAGCGCTGATGTAAAAGTAAAGTATAGTGCAAACGTAAATGATGTTTGTAACAAAGTACAAGGTAAGATCTTTGAAAATATTGAACATATGACCGGATATAGACCAGATTTTATCGATATTCGAGTAGTAGGCTTTATATTTTAGAGAAATCCTTTTGCGGATTTCTTTTTTTTCTTAAAAAGGTAGGCGATTATATGGGTTTGGATGTGAGAGATTGTTTGGTAGTTGGTATTTCTTCACGTGCTTTATTTGATTTGGATGAAGAAAATAAAATATTTGAAGAGCAAGGATTAGAAGCATATTCTGCCTATCAATTAGAACATGAGAATGATGTATTGAAGCCAGGTAGTGGCTTTGCTTTAACGAAGGCTTTATTAAATTTAAATGAAGTTAGTAAAACACATGCTGTTGAAATAATTATCATGTCACGTAATAGTGCAGATACCTCTTTACGTATCTTTCATTCTATTGAACACTTTGGTCTAGATATTACACGTGCTGTATTAAGTGGCGGTGTTAGTTTATCGGCTTATTTAGAAGCTTTTGGTGTGGATTTATTTTTATCTGCTAATGAAGATGATGTAGAAAAAGCAATCAATGCAGGGTTTGCTGCAGGACGTATATACACAAATACATTGCAAGACTATAATCCTAACTTACCAATCCATCAAATACGAATTGCATTTGATGGAGATGCCGTACTATTTTCAAATGAATCAGAAAAAATATATCAAGAAAAAGGTTTACAAGCATTTAGTGAAAATGAAAAATTAAAAGCAAAAAAGAATTTACCAGCAGGACCATTTGCTAAATTTTTAAAAACGATATCAGATTTACAGGCAAACTTTGATGAAGCAGAAACGCCAATAAGAACTGCTTTGGTAACTGCTCGTAGTGCACCTGCGCATGAGCGTGTTATACGAACATTACGCGCTTGGAATGTACGCATTGATGAAGCATTCTTCTTAGGTGGGATTACTAAAAAAGATGTATTAAAAGCTTTTGCACCACATATCTTTTTTGATGATCAGGCAACACACGCAATACCCGCTAGTAGTGTTGTGCCTAGTGCACAAGTACCTTATCGACAAGACGATTAAAACAAACTAGTTTTACGAATGCAAATAACAATAAAATATGGTAAAATAAGAAAGATAAATGGAGGAATTATATGAGCGACAGCAGACACAAATTACGGGAAACAGGAATGACTTGTTTGTACCAACATTTTTTATTACATAAAGATATAAAAGAATGTGTATATGACAATACTGAAACAAATGAAATTGATCCATTTTTATATACAATTACAATCGATGCCATTGAATATAAAGAAACTTATATAAATAAAATAAATGAAGCTTTACGTGATGATTGGAGTTTTGAACGTCTAGGATATGTTGAAAAAGCTATTTTGTTAATGGCTTGCTGTGAACTTGATTTAGAAATTGCACCCAAAGCAATTGTAATTAATGAAGCAATCACCTTAACGAAAAAATATTGTGATGAAGAAACATATCGTCTAATTAATGGAGTTTTAGATCGTTTATGAGCCAGCCTATATATAGTGTTTCAACCTTGGTTCACTATATTAAAGAGACCTTAGATGAGGATATGAATTTACAATCCGTTCTGATTAAGGGAGAAATTTCAAACTTTACCAATCATCGTAGTGGACATTGGTACTTCACTTTAAAAGACAACAAATCTAAACTATCTTGTGTCATGTTTGCTAGTTACGCTAGTCGCTCTAAAATATTATTAAAAGAGGGAATGAAGGTAATAGTTAGTGCATCTTTATCAATCTATGAGACAAGTGGCTCTATGCAGTTATATGTCACACAAGTACAAATTGATGGCTTAGGCGATTTGTTTCTACAATTAGAACAAGTAAAACAAAAACTATCGGCAGAAGGTTTATTTGATCCAACTCATAAAAAGCCATTGCCGCAATATCCCTTAAATATCGGAATTATTACAGCAAAAACAGGCGCTGCCATTCAAGATATTTTAACAACCATAGTTCGTCGTTGGCCAATAGCTAATGTAAGTGTCTATCCTTGTTTAGTACAAGGAACACTAGCTAGTGCTGCAATCATTAAAAACTTAGAAGTTGCGGATGCGCAAGAGCATGATGTTATCTTACTAGCACGTGGTGGTGGCGCAATTGAAGATTTATGGTGCTTTAATGATGAACAACTAGCACGTTGTATTTATAGTTTAAAAAGCGTTATCGTAAGTGGTGTTGGTCATGAAAGTGACACAACGCTAGTTGATTATGTAAGTGATGCTCGTGCTCCTACGCCAACTGCGGCGGCCGAGTTAATTACACCAGATATCCAAGAAGTTTTATTAAATGTTGTTTCTTACAAACAACGTTTAATGAAAGCAATGGAACAATATGTAACAGATGCAAATCATCAACTTACACTTATCAAAGAACATCGTTACATAAAACGACCTTTATCCTATATTGAACAAGCACAAAATGAACTTGCATTACATACAAAAGAATTAAGTATTGTTGAACATATGCAAAAAGACCTACAACAGCATTTGCAAAGTATGTCACATCAATTAGGAATCTTAGCACAACGTAATAAAAACGAAAAAAATAATGAGTTAGCTCAGCTTACATTTAAAATGAAAGCTAGTATGGAACAATATCAAACAAAATCACTTCATCGTATGAAACAAAATGTGGCTTTATTAGATGCCTATAGTCCTTTAAAAATACTTAGTCGTGGATATCAAATCACATATAAGGATCAACATATTGTAAAACGTGTGAAAGATGTTTGCGTTGATGATGAGTTAACACTTCGCTTCGCTGATGGAAATCTAATTACCAAAGTAGAGAAAAAGGAGAACTTATAATATGGAACAAAAAATACCATTTAAAAAATCGATGAGTCGTTTAGAGGAGATTGTGGCTGTTTTAGAAAAGAATGATATTGAATTAGAAGAGGCAATCACCTTGTTTGAAGAGGGGTTACAGTTGGTAAATTCTTGTGATTCTCAATTAAAAAACTTTGAAAATAAAGTACAAGATTTATTGACTACTTATCAAGAGGACACACATCATGCTTGATTTTGAAACTTATTTAGCGCACTCATTAGATAGTGTAAGCGATTGTATAGTCAAAGATGCAATGCAATATTCATTAATGGCAGGAGGAAAACGTATTCGTCCTCGTCTTTTGTTAGCAACTTTACAAGCATATGGGAAAAATCCATTAGACGGATATGGAACAGCAGCAGCTATTGAAATGATTCATACCTATTCGCTGATTCACGATGATTTACCAGCTATGGATAATGATACTTTACGACGTGGAAGACCTACTTGTCATGTGAAATTTGGTGAATCAAGTGCAATTCTAGCCGGTGATGCACTATTAACACAAGCTTTTACAATCGCTATTAATACCATTGATGATGCACAAGTTGCAAGTCAAATAATACGTGCTTTAAGTGAATATAGTGGTGCTAATGGAATGATATTAGGTCAAGTAAAAGATTTAACAGGAGAATCTAATCCAAATATTGACATTGATGGATTAAAAGATATTCATCTTTATAAGACAGGTAAACTCTTAACACTACCTTTCCTTTGTGGTGCTTATTTAGCACATGCTAATGAAAGTGATTGTTTAATTTGGGAAAAGATCGGGCAAAAGATAGGACTATCTTTTCAAATTCAAGACGATATTTTAGATGTAACAAGTACGAGTGAAAAATTAGGAAAAAACATCAATAGTGATATTGAAAATAACAAAACAACTTATGTTTCTTTAATGGGAATAGAAGCTGCACAAAAAGAAGCAGATCGCTATTATGAAGAAGCAAAGGCCTTATTAAAAACGTTGCCAATTGATCCTATAGCGTGTACTGCTTTATTAGATGAATTAATCCAACGAAAGAAGTGAAAGGAGTACGCATATGAATATTTATGACATTAAGAGTCCGAATGATATCAAAGATTTATCAGTTGCTCAATTACAAGATATTGCCCAGCAAATCCGTGTTTTTCTTGTGCAAAGTATTGCGAAAACAGGAGGGCACTTATCTAGTAATTTAGGAATTGTAGAATTAACACTAGCGTTGCACTATGTGTTTAATTCTCCTGAAGATAAACTTTTATTCGATGTGGGTCATCAATCTTATGTACATAAAATTTTAACCGGAAGAATTTCACAATTCCCTAATTTAAGACAGTATAAAGGAATTGCTGGGTTTCAAAAGCGAGGAGAAAGTGTTCATGATGTCTGGGAAGCAGGACACTCTTCAACTTCGTTATCAGCAGCTTTAGGAATGGCGATTGCTAGAGATTTAAATAATGAAAAATACCAAGTATTACCTATTATTGGAGATGGGGCACTGAGCGGTGGTATGGCAATGGAAGCCCTTAACCAAATTGGTAGTGAACACCGTAATATGATTATTATCTTTAATGATAATAATATGTCTATTTCTCAAAATGTTGGGGCAATGGATGAAGCTTTTACAAAACTACGGACAAGTAAGTCTTATAATACAATTAAAGAAGATTTAAAGAGTTCTTTGTCTACTACAAAGTTTGGTAGTAGTGTTTTACATACCATGACAAACATGAAAAACAGTGTTAAAGAAAGTGTTGTTGATACGTCTATATTTGGTGATTTTAATTTAGATTATATTGGACCAGTAGACGGTCATAATATAAAAAATTTAATTAAAGTATTAAAGATTGCACAGCATCATGAAGGTCCCATTGTAGTTCATGTCATAACTAAAAAAGGGAAGGGTTATCGCTTTGCGGAAGATGATAAAGAAGGCAAATGGCACGGTGTTTCCCAATTTGATCCAAACAGTGGTGAAACTTTAGCAAAAATGCCTGCTGGTCATTTAAGTTGGAGTGAAGTTATTTCTGAAACCTTACTAGAATTAGCTAAACAGAATGAAGACATTGTTGCGATTACACCTGCTATGAAAGGTGGTTCTAAACTAACAAAATTCTTTCATGAATTTCCTGAACGCTCTTTTGATTGTGGCATCGCTGAAGAACATGCCATGACATTTTCAGCAGGACTTGCAAATAGTGGAAAACGTCCTTTCATTTCAGTATACTCTTCATTTTTACAACGCGCCTATGATCAAATCAATCATGATGTTGCTCGTATGGAGCTTCCTGTAGTAATTGGAATTGATCGTTGTGGACTTGTCGGAGAAGATGGTGAAACACACCATGGAGTGTTTGATATAGCATTATTACGTTCGATTCCTAATATGATATTAACGCAACCTAAGGATGCGTTAGAAGCTCAAAACTTGTTGTATACAGCCTTTTTACAAGACACCAATCCTTTTGCAATTCGCTATCCTAGAGGTAGTGTACCTTTTCATAAAGAAAGTCAATATGAACCAATTCAAATAGGAAGTTGGACATCTTGGAGTGAAAGTACGGATGCAAAAGTTATCGTGATTACGTATGGAAGTGATGTAGATAAGGTGATTTCAAAAGCAAAGGTAAACAATTTAGCGATTAAGGTAGTGAATGCACGTTTCTTTAAACCAATTGATACCCAATTAATAGAAGCTCTTTGCGAAGAAGAAATTCCCATGATTATTTATGAAACTGATATGCAAGCAGGAGGATTATCTTCCGCAATTTTAGAATATACCAACGACCATATACAACATGCTCATTTTATTAGAATGGGAATTCAAGATCATTATGTGGAACACGGCTCTTTGCCACAATTGAGAAAAGTGGAACATTTAGATTTGAATTCTTTATTTGATTTAATTAATAGCTTTTTAGGATAGGTGATAGGATGAGAATTGATACTTTTTTACAAGAACACAATTATTTTACCTCACGCGCTAAAGCACAAGATGCTCTGCGTGAACAACGTGTGAGTGTAAATGGAAAACGCATAACAAAAAGTAGTTACCAAGTAGACGAATCTGCACTTATTGAAGTTGAAAAATCCGAACTAACGCTAGCATCACGTGCTGGTTTTAAACTATATGATGCAATACAAGACTTTGATATTGATTTACAAGGAAGAATTTGTATAGATGTCGGGGCTAGTACTGGTGGATTTAGTGATGTCTGTTTAAAAAAAGGAGCAGCGTTTGTTTATGCTGTTGATGTAGGAAAAGACCAATTGTTACCGTTCTTAAAAGAAGATGATAGAGTTCGAAATATGGAAGGAATTAATTGTCGTTATTTAACAAGTGAAATGTTCAAAGAAAAACCTAATTTTGCTTGTATGGATGTATCCTTTATTTCAATCAAATTAATCCTACCTAGTCTTCTTTCTATCATGGATACTAAAGAATTGGTAGTCTTAATTAAGCCACAGTTTGAAGCAGGAAGACAATATATTGGAAAAAACGGGATTGTGAAAGATGAAAAAATACATATACAGGTACTTTCAGATATGTTGAATTTTATAAGTGATTTAGGATATTATGTTCATCATTTACAAGCAAGTAGTATCTTAGGACGTGATGGAAATAAAGAATTTGTCATGCATATAAAAGAAACACCAATAAGTCGTGTATTCCCACTTAAACAAATTGTTAAAGAATATAAAGTTAAGAGGTGAAATAATGTTTATCGAAATATATGTTAAAAACTTTATTTTAATGGACGAAGTACGTTTAAACTTTAAGGAACATATGTCCTGTTTCACAGGTGAAACAGGAGCTGGTAAGTCTTTATTAATGGATGCAATCGGGATACTAAAAGGCGATCGTATCAATGCTTCAATGATTAAAGAAGGTAAAAATGAAGCTTTCATTGAAGGCGTGTTTGAAATTGCAGATAATCATAATGTTCTAAAAAAATTAATAGAGGCAGGTATCCCTTGCGAAGAACATCAACTGATTGTGAATCGTATTTTTAATAAAGAAGGTAAAAGTAGTACACGTTTAAATCAGCGTAATGTGAGTGTGTCTTTCTTAAAAGAGATTGTAGGAGGACTTGTCGATATCCATTCACAACATGATACACAATACTTATTAAATGCGAAATATCATCGTCAACTATTAGATAAGTTTTGTAATGCTGAAGAACTTGTTCAACAAGTACAAGATAGTTTTACTACATATAAGAAAATAGCAGATGATTTAGAAAGTGCACTCCATCAAGACTACAATGAAGATAGTCTTGAGTTTTTGAACTTTCAATATAATGAAATTGAAGAAGCAAATATCCAACCAGGGGAGTTAGAACAGTTAGAAAGTGAACTTAAACGTATTGGGGCTTATGAAAAAATCAGTTCTAAAGTCCACAATAGTGTAGATATGTTAGAAGAACAAGGTGGACTTTCCAATCTATATGATGCATATAAAGAATTAAATAGTTTACATGAAGATGAGTTCTTTGGCGATATAAGTGAAAAAATATTAGACGCATATTATAGTGTAGAAGAATGTTTAGCACAATGTAAAGATCATATAGATAGTTTAGAATATGATGAAGCACATTTTAATGAAGTACAAGAACGTATTTTCTTAATTCATAAAATGCTACGTAAATATGGACCTCATGTAGCTAGTGTATTAGAACAAAAAGAAGAACTCGCTCATAAAATTGACAGTATTGAACATCGTCAAGAATATCTTGAAAAGCAAGAAAAATTAGTAAAAGAAGCCTATGACCAATTTTTAGAGGTTGCTAATAAACTACATGATGAACGTGTTTCTAAAGCAAAAAAATTAGAAAAATTAGTACTCCTACAACTCCTTGATTTAGAATTAGCAAATGCTAAGTTTCATATCGAAATTCAAGAAGCAAAAGGGAATATACATGGCATAGATACAATCGAATTTATGATATCAATGAATCGTGGAGAGCCTTTAAAACCACTTAGCACTAGTGCTTCTGGTGGAGAATTGTCACGTTTTATGTTAGGAATGAAAACAGTATTTAGTTCTCTACAAGGTATAGAAACCATTATCTTTGATGAAATTGATACAGGAGTAAGTGGTTCTGTAGGTTTTGCTGTTGGTAAAAAGATGCAAGAATTAGGACAACATATTCAAGTTTTTGCAGTTACACATTTAGCAAGTGTTGCTGCTTGCGCAAAACAGCATTACATCGTTGAAAAAAAACAAACCAAAGATTCTACCATTACCAATATTCGTTTATTAAATGATACACAACGTGTACAAGAACTCGCTCTTATCGCTAGTAATTCAACTTCACAAACGGCAATTCAAGCTGCACAAGAACTTTTTGATAAAGCGCAATGACGCATAGATATAGATAAAATGTGACACACTATCCGTAAAAGGAGGTGTTAACTTGCTAAAAAAACTATGTTGTTTGGCAATCTGTCTTTGTTGTTTTTTACCAATACCTATTTATGCCCAAGATGAGTTATATTTAGGCGGTGATAATATTGGGATTGAAGTGGATTATGATGGAGTGTTTGTAAGTGGTACATATCCTTTTAGTGTGGAAGGGAAAAAATATGTTCCTTTAGAAGTACAAGCGAAAGATATTATTAAAGAGGTGGATGGCGTAGCCATTCATTCGTTAAATGAATTGTCTACAAAATTAAGTTCTTATCAAGAAAAAGTAAATCATATTCCTATTCTTATTGAACGCTTGTCTCAATCTGTAAACGTATCTTTAACAACGGTATTTGATTCATCTATGAATGCATTTAAGAGTGGCTTATACGTGAAAGATAAAATAGTAGGAGTTGGGACATTAACTTACTTTGACCCTTCTAATCAAACGTATGGGGCACTAGGACATGAAATTATGGATAGTGATGTAAAAGAAATAGCAGATATTCATCTTGGTCATATTTATCCAGCATTCGTAAATAGTATTCAAAAAGCACAACAAAATATACCAGGCGAAAAACAAGCCACTATTTTTTATCAACAACGTTTTGCGAATGTAAAGAAAAATAGTAACATTGGTATATATGGTCAATATGATCGTGACATCCGAAATATGATATCTTATCCTTGGGCAACTCGTCAACAAGTCCAACTAGGTGAAGCTACAATGTATACCGTTATTAACGGACAAGAAATAAAGCCTTATCAAATTCAAATAACAAAACTAAATAAACAAGATACCAAAAGTATCAAAGGAATAGAATTTAGTGTAAAAGATCCACAACTATTATCTTTAACAAATGGAATTATTCAAGGAATGAGTGGTTCTCCCATTGTTCAAAATGGTAAAATTATTGGAGCGGTTACTCATGTAGTTACAGCAAATCCGATAAATGGATATGGTGTTTACATTGAATTTATGTTAGAAGAATCAAGGAATTTGTCATAAAATTAATGAAATTCGACCTTTTTCGACTTTTGATAACACTATTTACTAGTAGAACGACGTTTAAAGTCGTTCTATTTTCATATTCAGATAAAAATATTGAATTCTTTTCTCGTTTCGACAAATAAACTGTATCTTTGCAAACTAGATTTGTATAATTATATAGGTATTAGGAAAGATGAGGAAGAAAGTATGAATAACAAGCTTAGTGTATATGTCGCAGATGACAGTTTAGAAATGCTTCATAATGTAAAAGAAATGATCCATAAAGATAATACTTATGAGGTGATTGGTAGTGCTTGTGACGGGGAACAATGCTGTAATGAATTACAAGGAAAACATATTCATATCTTAATTTTAGATTTAATCATGCCAAAGAAGGATGGTATGAGTGTTTTACAAGATTTAAAGAAAAACAATATTAGTGTTGATCATATTATATGTACCACGCCTTTTGTGAATGATTTAATTGTAACATCCATTCAAAAGTTTAAAGTTGATTATATTTTAATGAAACCATTTGAACTTATCAATCTAGTTGATAAATTGAATTTTGTTGTAGGGTTTTCAAACACAGAAATAAAGCAAGGAAATATGATCAATGTAAAATTAGATGAAAATGAAAAAAAGCGGGTAGAGAAGCTAGAATTAGAAAGTGAAATAACTGAATTATTACATGAAATAGGAATTCCTGCTCATATCAAAGGATATATGTATTTAAGAACAGCTATCTTAGAAACATATATTAATGTGGATTTTTTAGGACAAATCACTAAAGTTTTATATCCTGAAATTGCTAAAAAATATGTGACAACGCCATCTCGCGTAGAACGTGCCATTCGCCATGCCATAGAAGTAGCATGGAATCGTGGTAATATTGATGCCATTGATGATATCTTTGGTTATACAATATCTGCTAGTAAAGCGAAACCAACCAATTCTGAATTTATTGCTATGATTTCTGATAAATTAAGATTAGAACACCGTTTGAAAGCAAAACCAAACATGATGAGAACTTATCGCTAGTATTCTTTCATCATTTCCTTTATACTTATAAAGAAAAGGAAGTTGATGAAATGGCAGGAAAAGTAATCTTTCATATAGATTTGAATTCATTTTTTGCAAGTGCAGAAATTCTAAAAAACTCCGCATTACAAGGACAACCCGTAGTGGTAGCAGGCCTTCATCGTCGCAGTGTCGTTAGCACCGCAAGTTATGAGGCACGCAGTTATGGCGTACATAGTGCAATGCCTTTACATATGGCGATAGATAAGTGTCCAAATCTTGTAATTGTACAAGGAGATTATCGTTGGTATGAAGAGTTAAGTAATCGTTTCTTTACCTATTTACGTCGATTTACTCCGTATATTGAACCTGCTAGTATTGATGAATGTTATATGGATATGAGTGAGGCTATTAAACAATACAAACGTCCCCTTGATTTAGCATGGATGATTCAAAAGCGTGTTTATGAAGACTTAGGCCTTCCTTGTAGTATTGGTGTTGCCCCTAATAAGTTTTTAGCTAAAATGGCAAGCGATATGCGAAAGCCTATGGGAATTAGCGTCTTACGTAAACAAGAAGTACCTAAAAAACTTTGGCCTTTACCTATTCAAGACATGTGGGGGATTGGTAAAAAAAGTGTTCCTATTTTACAAGGAGCAAATATTTATACCATTGGAGATTTAGCTAACATTGAAAATGAATCTAAAATTATGACACTGTTAGGTAAGCATTCTTATGGCATCATTCAAAATGCAAGAGGGAATGGTTCGAATAAATTATCATATAATACAAGTGTACAATCTATATCACAATCAACAACGCTTGATCGTGATATTAATGATTATGATGAAGTGAAAACAGTCTTTAAACGTCTTGCTAAATCGTTAAGTATGCGTGCTGTTGATGATCATTTAAAAGGCATGCTACTATCTGTATCTATTCGCTACTATGATTTTAGTAACGTTATGCGTAGTGTTTCGCTACCTAATTATACAAATGATGAAAATATACTACTAGAAAATGCACTCTTATTATTTGATCAACATCAAAATGGAAAAGACATCCGTCATTTGGGAATTACACTAGGTTCCTTATATTCACCAGAAACATCCGTTGATCAGATGAATATGTTTCAAGATGAGATCCAACCTCCTCATGAATTTAAGGATATATTAAAAGAATTAAACAAGCAATTGCCCAACGCACATTTAATCAGTGCGAGTGATATCCAAAAAAAATAGCAAGCTTTGTCGAAGAATTAGAAGGGTAAATCCCTTCTTTTTTTCATATACTTTAAAGAGGTGAGAAACTTGAAAAGAAAACACATATATCAAGGATTCTTTAAAAAATATCATAATGTGTATTTGTATATTACCATACTAGTTGCTTGTGGTATTGTGATGGGAATTGTATTATCAAAGTATATAGATGTAAATGATATAAAGAGTCTATCAACATATTTAACAACCATCAATGAAGGTGTTGATAAATATGATTATTTTGTATCCCAGTTTTTTTCTGGCATTATTTTTATATTATTTGTATTCTTTCTAGGAACAAGTATCATAGGTATTCCAATTCTAAGTTTTGTAGTATTTACAAAAGGTTTACAAATAGGATTTTCTTGTGCACTTTTTGTTTGTAGTTATCAATTAAAAGGTGTAATTGGAATCTTTTTAACACTATTACCCCAAGTATGTTTTGATTTATTAGCAACCTTTTTAATATCGGCAAGTGCTTTACAATTATCGATGTATATTATATATAGTACAACCAATCGTGAACGCTTAGATTTTAAAAAATTGATGAATAGTATCTTAAATGACATTGTCATTTGTTTTATAATTGTTCTTATTGGAAGTTACTTGAAGTCAACGATTGTAATAGAATTCATCAAATTCTTTAATTTAATGTAGAATTATCGTATAATAGTTGCGAGGTGAGTTATGATTGAAAATTTAACATATGAATATGTACATGGGACAAAGGTATATTTATATCAACGTAAAGATATGTTTCGAATGAATAGTGATACAGCGCTTTTAGCAAACTTTATGAAAGTTTTAGAAGGTGAAACACTGCTTGATATAGGAACAAACAATGGTGCACTCTTAGCAGTTGCGCAAACGTATCATCCGTCTTTTTTATATGGCATTGATATTCAAGAAGAAGCGATTGAAGTAGCCCGTTATAATATGCAAGAACTAGGGATTTCTAATTGCAAACTTGTAGTAGGTGATGTTTGTACGACACCACTTGCTAAAGTAGATGTCATTGTCTGTAACCCTCCTTATTTTAAAGTGGATGAAGATAGTAATTTAAATACATCAAAAGCGCTTGCTATGGCCCGTCATGAAACGTATTTAACATTAGATGCACTCTGTTTAAAAGTAAGTAGTTTATTAGAAGAAAAAGGACGTTTTTATATGGTACATCGTGCAGTTCGTTTAAGCGATATCGTAGTCACTTTGCGCAAGTACCATCTAGAGGTAAGAAACTTACAATTTGTTTATGATGAAGCAAAAGACGAGGCAATCAGTGTGCTTGTAGAAGCTATTAAGGATGGAAAAAGTAATACCCATGTCTTAAAACCAAAAAAGATTGAAAGATAACTGACTTTGTCTTATAATGAAAGGACGTGAAATTATGCTCGTAAAAGATGCTATCGAAGATTATATCACGTATATTTCTTTAATTGATCAAAAAGCAAAAGCTAGTATTACTTCTTATCAAACAGACTTAATTTGCTATAAAAAATTTTTAGAGAGTCAGCATTGTTTATTAATGGAAGATATTAGTTATTCTATTTTACAAGACTTTCTTGCTCATTTACGCATTGATCAAAAAGATGAAACAACACAAAAAGTAATCCATGCAAAAGCTAGTAATAGTATTAATCATATGATTACATCTTTACATATGTTTCATCGCTATATAAGCATGAAATATCCTCAGATATTAGATCCTGCACAACATATCCATACAAAAAAAACACAACACCATTTACCCATGTATTTTAATGTACATGATATGGAAATGTTATTGGATAGTTTTGGTACAAGCGAACAAGATTACTTTGAAAAAGCCATCTTAGAATTATTATATGGATGCGGATTAAGAGTAAGTGAATGTTGTGATTTAACGCTCAATCAAACGCACTTAGATCAAGGTTTTTTACGTGTGATTGGAAAAGGGGATAAAGAACGTATGGTACCCATGCACACAAGCTGTGTTACTACTCTTCGTGAGTACATAGTTAACGTGCGTAAGATTTGGGAAAAGAAGCGCTCTCCTTATGTATTTATTAATCAGCGAGGGAACACACTCACTCGACAATATGTACACACGTTAATCAAACGAAAACTAAAGGAACTAAACTTAGATGAACGCTATTCAGCCCATAGTTTCAGGCATAGTTTTGCGACTCATCTTTTAGATGGTGGGGCAGATTTAAGAGTTGTACAAGAATTGTTAGGACATCGTGATATTGCGACAACACAGATTTATACACATGTCCAAAATAAACGTTTGCAAAGTGCTTATGCATCTTTTCATCCTCGTGCACACAAAAAAGAAGAGGAAAGTTATGATAAAATAAAAGGAGAAAAAGAAAATGAGTAATTGTAGTACTTGCCCTAGTAATGGCAGCTGTGGTAAAGAAGAAAGTAGTTGTGGTATCACCAATAATCCAAAGAATAAGATTCAACACGTTATCGCTGTTATGAGTGGTAAAGGTGGCGTTGGAAAATCAAGTATGACAACTTTGCTTGCTAAAGAACTAAATAAAAGAGGATATCGTGTAGGCGTAATGGACGCAGATATTACAGGGCCTAGTATTCCTCGCTTATTTGGCTTAGAACATGAAAAGGCTTATGGTAGTAATGATAGTATTACACCCGTAAGTGATAACGATGGAATTAAAGTAATGTCTTTAAACTTTTTAATGGAAGATGAAAATCAACCTGTTATTTGGCGTGGTCCCATGGTTGGAAATGCTGTAAAACAGTTTTGGACAGATGTTATTTGGGGAGAATTAGAATACTTGTTAATCGATATGCCACCTGGTACTGGTGATGTTGCATTAACGGTATTGCAAAGCATTCCAGTAAACGGTGTTATTATGGTTTCAACACCACAACCAATGGTCTCTATGATTGTATCTAAAGCGATCAATATGTGTAAACAAGTTAAGGTACCAGTACTTGGTATTATTGAAAATATGAGCTATGTAGTCTGTGGTGATTGTGGTAAAAAGATTGAAATCTTTAAACATACAAATGTTGAAACATTTCTAAATGAAAACGAACTTCCTCTATGGGCAGAATTGCCAATGATGGATAGTATTTCAGAGATATATAAAGATTATGACTTTGATGAAGCACATCAAAATGAAATAAAAAAAGCAATATCTCCTGCAGTAGATGCATTAGAAAAAGCTATGAAATAATTTAAAAAAACTGTGTGATGTGATTACACAGTTTTTTTAAATATGAATAATACGAAAAAAATACATATTGGGTTAATTTTATTGGTGTTTTATGATACACTATATATAGGAAATTTTTATAATATGAGGTAAGTTATGGTACACATCGCTGATGAACAACTTTTTATAGAACAATATCATAATATAAACGAGAGTGATCGGGAGCATTATGCGCTTATTACATTAAAAATCAAACGTTTTCGTAAAGTTAACCGTTTATTTGGAAGAGATGTAGGAGATGAATTGTTAACGCTTATTTATCAAATACTAAAAAATGAAATGAAGGATAATGAGGTTGTTTCCATGTTAGGAATTAACTATTATAATCTTTTATTGCGCTATGATAGTGATGAAGAATTAATTGATCGGATGATTAACTTAGTTCGTTGTACGCGTGATAATGGTGATTCTCGTTTCCATAATAAAGTCTTTTGTGGGTTAGGTGGTTATCGCTTAAAAAAAGAAAAAGAAGATTTTTATACTGCACAATACAATGCAGATTTGTGTCGTTGTGAAAGTGAACACTATTCATTTCGCAATGGGTATATTGAAATCTATGGATTAACTTATAAAGATCCCAATGAAAATTTCTTAGACCCTCAACATAAGATAGCGAATGCAATTGCAAAAGGACATATTAAATTATTTTTACAGCCTAAAGTAAATTTAAAAAACGGCTCTATAACAAGTGCTGAAGCACTCGTGCGTTGGATTGATCCTGAAATAGGTGAAATACCAGTTGCTTCATTCTTACCAAGTTTAAATGATACAGGACTCATTCGCAACGTAGATTTATACTTATTTGAAGAAGTCTGTAAAGCTATTCAAAAATGGATTGCATTGTACCATAAAGAAATTGTAATCAGCGTTAATTTAGCAAAGTGTTCCTTTGATTATAAGGACTTCTTTGAAGATTATCAAGAAATCTTTGAACGCTATGATATACCAAAACACTGTATTCAATTTGAACTATTGGAAAATATTATATTGAATCAATTAGATCGTTTACAAGATGTTGTTGATGAATTAAACGCCTATGGATTTACATGCGCACTTGATGATTTTGGTAGTGGATTTTCTTCCTACAATGTGATTACGCATGCTAATTTAGCAGTTTTAAAAATTGATCGTTCTCTGTTTCAAGATGTTGATAATGAAAAAGAAAAGGTGTTTATCAAGCACGTTATCTATTCCGCAAAGGAATTACATATGAAAACAGTTGCTGAAGGCGTAGAGAATGAAGGGTACGTTAATTATTTAAGAAACATAGGCTGCGATTATATTCAAGGCTTTGTTTTCTATCGTCCAATGAGTGTTGAAGATTTTGGTTTTCGCTTTGTTAAAAACAATGAAAAAGTTAAATTTCAATAGAAAAAAAGAGTATCAATCCTTGCAAATAAATCGTGGATTCACACTTGATGTGAGAGGCGACTTGTGGTATTGTATTTACATACCTTTTTTAGGTAAAAATACATGTGAGGGCTTATAAAATGATAAAAGAGGAATCTTTAATAGATGGAAATGAACTCCATGAAGAGTGTGGTGTGTTTGGCGTATATCAAAATGAAGATGCAGCAGCATTAACATATTACGGCTTACATGCTTTACAACATCGTGGACAAGAAGGCTGTGGAATTGTAAGCAGTGATCATACAAAATTGTATACTTATCGTGGCTTTGGTCTAGTACAAGAAGTATTTAATGAATCAAATATTAAAAACTTACTTGGGCAAAATGCCATAGGACACGTTCGTTATTCAACAGCAGGTGGAAATGAATTTGAAAATATTCAACCCTTATTAGCTAATTTAAATCAAGAACCATTTGCTTTATGTCACAATGGACAAATCGTAAATGCAACGCAGTTAAGAAATGAATTAGAAAATAAAGGAAGTATCTTTCAAGGAAGTAGTGATAGTGAAATTATTCTTCACCTAATTCAAAGAGAAAAGGGGACGTTCCTTGAACGTATTCAAAAAGCCTTTTCAAAATTAGAAGGTGCTTTCGCTTCTTTAGTCCTTACCAAAGATTGTTTATATGCTGTGCGTGATCATAATGGTTTACGTCCATTATCTTATGCATCCCTTCAAGAAGGCTATTGTATTAGTAGTGAAACTTGTGCTTTTTTAACAACATCAGCTGATTTTATAGCAGATGTAGCTCCAGGTGAAATCGTTTGTTTTACACCTACTGAGATTATAAAAAGTAGCTATCGAAAACCACTACAATGTAAAATGTGTGCCATGGAATATATTTATTTTTCACGTCCTGATAGTGATATTGATGGTATTAATGTTCATGATGCACGTAGAAGAAGTGGTGTATTAATGGCACAAAAAGATAAAGGGAAAGTACAAGGAGATATTGTAGTAGGTGTTCCTGACTCTTCTACTTCAGCAGCGATTGGCTATGCACAAGAAAGTGGTTTGCCATATGAAATAGGTTTGATTAAAAACCGTTATGTTGGTAGAACCTTTATTCAGCCTACACAATCACAACGTGAGCGTGGAGTAAAAATGAAGTTATCCGCAATCAGTGCCATTGTGGCTGGTAAAAGTGTGATTATGATTGATGATAGTATTGTTAGAGGCACCACAAGTAAACGTATTGTACAACTTTTAAAAGAAGCTGGTGCGCATGAAGTTCACGTACGCATTGCGAGTCCTACTATTCAATATCCTTGTTTTTATGGAGTTGACACATCTTCTTATGAAGAATTAATATCAGCTCGTATGGATGTAAATGAACTATGTGCATATTTAAAATGTGATTCCTTAGAATTTTTAGAAGTAGGTGATTTAAATAAAGCATTCTTAACAAAAGATTTATGTGTTGCTTGTTTTAATGGAATATATGGAACAAAATTATTTGATTATCAACAAATTATTGATAACAAACCATTAAAAGATGAAATCATTGAAAACTATAACTTAAATTTAGAAGACTAAGCTCTTCTTTTTTTTAAAAAAAAAGCCAAGATTTTCATCTCTGCTTTTCTTACTTACTATTTACCTAATATAATGCTTGTTAAGTCAACTGGCTCTACAATACTACCGTCTTTATAAACACGCATATTACCAGAGGCAATTTCATCAATCAAAATAACTTCATCATTGTTGTAACCAAATTCAAATTTAATATCATATAAATCTAAACCTTTTGTTTTTAAATCATCTGCAACAATTTTTGTGATTTTTAAAGTTTGTTCCTTCATACTAGCGAATTGAGCAGCATTCATAATGTTAAGTGCTTCAAGTCCTTCACAAGTAATTAGTGGATCTCCTTTTGCATCATCTTTTAATGTAGTTTCTACGTAACCACCAACAAGTGGGGTACCGTCTTCTATGTAATCTGCGTAACGACGAATAAAACTTCCTGTAGCTACTAAACGACAAATAACTTCTAATCCGTTACCGAAAACTTTAGCAGGTAAAACTTCCATTGTAGCTTCTTCAACATTTGCACTGACATAATGTGTTTTAACGCCAGCATCCTTTAAAATTTCAAAGAAATGAATAGATGTTTCTAAGTTTGCTTTTCCAATACCATCAATTGTTAACCCAATTGCATTTTCACCTGGATCAAATACACCATCTTTACCAGTACAATCGTCTTTGAACTTCAACATTACGTTGCTGTTGTCTAAAGCATAAACATCTTTTGTTTTACCTTCGTAGATTTTTTTCATGATTTTCCTCCGTTTTTCATCATAACGTAATTATTATATCATTTTTTTTTTGAAATACTACTGTTTTTTTTAAAAATTTAGTATTTTTTTATAAAGCGTTTTCACTAACTTGTAAACCTTATTTATTACTAATTTTTCTTTGATAGAACATAATAAAGTTATGAACAATGAAAAAAACAGATGATAAACATTTCCCTTTATAGCTATTTCAATGTATAATAATAAAGAACTTTATATTTCAAATTTTAAAGGAGACCTACTATGACTACTATTGCTATTTTAGCAACTAAAATATCATCTTTCTTATTACACCTGATACATCGCGGTGGCTCATTACCTGGATCTATTGGGCTAAAGATATGTCCTACATTATTACAACATTTAAAGATTGATTGTCCTATCATTTTAATTACTGGTACCAATGGAAAAACATCTACAAGCAATATGATTGCGGAACTATTCGAACACGCTAATAAAAATGTTATTAGCAATCGAAAAGGGGATAACTTGCGTGCTGGTATCACTACGACACTAGTAACTAACGCTTCCTTAAATGGACATGTATTAGCAGATGTTGTTGTACTAGAAGTTGATGAATTAAATATTCCATATATTGTTTCTAATCTAAAAGTTACAAGCATTGTGGTTACTAATTTCTTTCGTGATCAACTAGATCGTGCACGTGAAATGGAACAGCTTATTCAAAAGATTGAAGAGGCAATTCATGATTTTAGTGGTATGCTTGTCTTGAATGGAAATGATCCTAATGTAGTACGATTAGCTAATAGCGCACAAAAAGCGAATACTACTTATTTTGGAATTGAACGTTGCATTTCTAGTAGTGAAACGACCAAAGAAGCAAGTGAGGGAAAATTTTGTCCACAGTGTGGAAATAGAATTACATATTCTTACTACCAGTATTCTCATATTGGCGAATTCCATTGTACAGCATGCGACTTTAAAACACCAAAACTAGATGTTGTTGGTAGGGTAATCGACATTCCAAAAAGAAGTTTTGCATATTGCAATCAAGAATTCCATGCGCCACAAGGTGGTTTATATACGATGTATAACTGTATAGCAGTACTTGCGATTGCACACATCTTTCATATCGAGCCTAAACTTGCAGAAACAACATTTCAACAAATCCTTGTACCACAAGGAAGAAATGAAACATTGACTTTTAATGGACAAACTTGTGTATTAAATTTAATAAAAAATCCGACGGGAGCAAATGAAGTACTAAAAGTAATAGAAGAAGATGAACATGATAAAACAATTCTACTTGTTTTAAATGATAATGCACAAGATGGAACTGATGTATCTTGGATTTATGATGCTTTCTTCGAAAAAATAATGCAATCAACAACCAAACATCTTATTTGTAGTGGAAAACGAGCATATGACATGGCTTTACGACTAAAATATGGGGGATATACGCAAGAAATAGAGATACATGAATCATTACAAGACGCTGTGGAAGCCTTACATAAGGCGAATCAAACAATCTATGTAATAGCAACTTATACAGCATTACAACCAGTAAGAAACTTATTAAAGAGGACACACGCATGAAAATGACTATTTGTTGGATGTATCATGATATTATGGATTTATATGGTGACAAAGGAAATATGATGGTGCTAAAAAAACGTTGTTTAGATAGAAATATTGATATTCAAATTGACACTTGTGCAATTGGTGAAGAAAAAGATTTAAGTCATTATCACATGATATTCATTGGTGGTGGTGCTGATAAAGAACAAAAGATATTAATTGGTGATTTATTAAAACGCAAAGATAATATAAAAAAAGCAATGGATGAAGGAACTTTCTTTTTCCTAGTTTGTGGTGGATACCAACTATTTGGCGAATACTATATTAGTGCAGATAATGAAAAAATAGAATGTTTACACTTTTTTGATTATTATACAACGACAGGAACGAATGGAACCCGTTGTATTGGTAATATTGCAATTCATGCTAATTTAGATGGAAATGATATCATTGCAGTTGGTTTTGAAAATCATGGTGGACAAACATGTCATGTAAGTACACCTTTAGGACAAGTACTCAGTGGGTATGGAAATAGTTTTGAAGGAAAAAGGGAAGGGTTCTATAATGGCCAAGTATTCGCAACCTATATGCATGGTCCCTTACTCCCCAAAAATCCTGAGATAGCTGATTTTATGATTTATAAAAGTTTAAAGAAAGAATATAAAGAAATAGTCTTATCAGATTTAAAGCCACTTGACGATACTTTAGAAAATAAAGCCAAAGAAGCAATGCTTAAAAGACTAGAAGTACAAACAAAGGAACTATCCTCATGAATATGAGACGATAGTTCCTTTTCTTTAGTGTGCCGGGCATGGGATACAACTAGGCAGTGAAAGACTGCTGTGGAGGCGTTCATCGCAACCGCCAACCACTAGCCAAAACCAAGGGTGTTCATCGTGAGGTGAAATCTGAAGGAAGGTAGAGGCAAATCTCTGTACCGAGGAATACGAATCAAGTTAGGCCTATAATGAAGATGAGCGTGCTAAACAACGCGAAGTCATATTGAGTTGCGGATTATTATTATAGGTAAACTTGGCGGAATCCAAGCACCCACACTGTTTTGGATATAGATAGAGAGAAAGTGGTGTCACCTTACCCCGGGAGGTCTTGTCAGCGATATAAAACATCGTAGTAACAACGAATGACAAGAAGTCAGCAGACGTCGTAGTAGCGTAGAAGTTTCTGTAATGGGAATGGAGCAAAGGACTGAACAAATTTATCAGTTATTTAAGTAGGCTTGATTTTATCATACGAAAAGACGAACGGTAAATACACTAGGACCACAAGTAAACAAGAACGGAAGAAAGTGGAAGTGAGTATGATGAATAGCGAAAGAATGGAGATAACGAATATGCCAACTGATAGTAAATTATTAGATGAAATGCTGAGTGAAGAAAATTTAAACAAAGCAAGTTGTCAAGTTATAAAAAATAAAGGTGCCAGCGGAGTTGACGGTATGGAATATACTGAACTCAAAGAATATCTAGAGAAGCATAGAGAAGAAATCAAGACGCAAATACGAGAAAGAAAGTATAAACCCCAAGCAGTCCGAAGGGTGGAAATACCCAAAGATGATGGAGGAGTGAGAGGCTTAGGAGTGCCAACGGTTATAGATTGCTTTGTACAACAAGCAATTACACAAGTGTTAGTTCCAATCTATGAACCAATCTTTAGTGAAACGAGTTATGGTTTCAGACCAAACAAATGCTGTGAAATGGCAATTATAAAAGCATTGGAATACATGAACGAAGGATTTCAATGGGTAGTTGACATAGACCTTGAAAAATTTTTTGATACAGTAGACCATGATAAACTTATTACACTCGTTATGAAAAATGTGAAAGATGGAGAAATCGTGTCATTGATACGAAAGTTTCTAAAAAGTGGAATTATGATAGACAAAGAATATAAAGAGTCTATTGTAGGAACTCCGCAAGGAGGAAATTTATCACCACTGATGAGTAATGTTATACTGAACGAACTAGATAAGGAACTTGAAGCGAGGAATCTAAAATATACAAGATATGCAGACGACTGTATTATTCTAGTAGGAAGTTCTAAAGCAGCTGATAGAGTAATGGAAAATGTATCAAAGTTCATCGAAAAGAAACTAGGGCTTAAAGTCAATATGACTAAAAGTAAAGTAAGCAAGCCAAATGATATTAAATATCTAGGTTTCGGCTTCTTCAAAGATAAACGAGATAACCTATGGAAAGCAAAACCTCATATGAAATCAGTGATAAAACTTAAAGAAAAACTGAAACAATTAACTAAAAGAAGTTGGTCGGTCAGCATGAATTGTCGATTGATGAAACTAAAGCAGTTAATAGTTGGATGGGTGAACTACTATAAGATAGGGTATTTCAAAAACATATGCATGAAGATAGATGGACATATAAGGTTTCGATTGCGAATGTGCATATGGAAACAATGGAAGAAAACTTATACAAGGCATAAAGCGTTAGTAAGGCTGGGGATAGAATGGAATATGGCACAATCATGGGCAAACTCAAGAAAGAGCTATGCACGATGTGCGTCATCATTTCTAAATAGAGCGATAACAAACAATGCACTTAGAAAAAGAGGACTTGTATCGCTACTAGCCCAATATCAGTTGAAACATATTTAGTATGAATTTGAACCGCCGTATACGGTTCCGTACGTACGGTGGTGTGAGAGGACGGAAACTAATCATTTCCTCCTACTCGATTAGGAATATTAGAATCCTAAATATTACATAATATATATTATGCGAAGTAACTAATTCGAATAATAACAATCTGAATCATAGATAATCATTAATTTAACTTTTTGTTAATTATAATCAATATATTATGTCTCTCATTTGCAATGAGTGAATAAAAGATGGAACATTGTCCATCTCATTGTAATTAGGGGTCTCCAAAATAGTATGGGGTTTTTGTTTGCACCAAGAAAACTTGGGGTATT
>JAVWIF010000002.1:85052-96959 GCA_036639635.1 Longicatena sp. | reverse complement strand
TAATCACATATATATAGTGTTAGGTAAATATTGCTAAATTATTTTCAGAAATTTCATAGAATTCATATCTTTTAACAAAATTGTGCTATAATAAATTTAACAAAAAGATAGAAAAGAATTAGATATTGATGCTTATATAATATCTAATAGTGCTATCAAAAGGAGAAGAAAATGAAAAAGACTTTGAAAAAGAACAAAAAAGGATTTACGCTAGTTGAGATTATCGTAGTATTAGTTATTATGGGAATCTTATTAGCAATCGCTGTACCAAGTGTTATGGGTTATGTAAATAAAGCGAATGAACAAAAATACATAGCACAAGCAAGAAATGGATTTTTAGGAGCAACAACTATAGTAGCGACTGAAAATGCAAAAGATATTGTAAACAGTGAAAGACCAGTGATTAATGCTGCCGCAATTAACAAAGAAATTGGCGAAAGTACTACTGATGGATTGATTAAGACAGCGAATTGTACTTATGGAACTACAGCACTACCTGAAGATACAACGAAAACAATTAGAAAAATTGTTTCTTGTGAAATTAGTGTAAAGGACAAAGCAGATAAAAAAGTTGTATTCACTGCTGATAAAGATGCTGTAATGACTGCTGGCGCTGCAGCTGATGGAACAAATTAGTAAACCTTAATGTTTAAATGAATAAAATTTTACTTTTCTAAGAAAGAGGCTTAATATGATTGCTAAAATAAATAGAAATAAAAAAGGATTTACTTTAGTTGAGATTATTGTAGTACTCGTTGTTATGGGCATCTTATTAGCAATTGCTGTACCATCAGTTATGGGTTATGTTACGAAAGCAAAAGAACAACGTTATATTGCTGAGGCTCGTAACGGTTACCTTGGTGCTCAGACTTATGTTATTAGAGAAGTAGCTAGTGGTAATACAAATAATGATCAATTAAAAGCTGATATAGGTATGAAAACTATACTTAACGAGATTGGTTCAGATACAAAAGTGAATTATGTTAGTTGCGAGCTAAAAGACTTGAAAATTGAAAGTTGTGATGTATCTGTGAAAATTGATGGTGTTACAAGTAAAGTGAAATTCACTGCTAATAAAATAGCCGAAATTACGCTCAATAAATAATGAAGTAAGCCTCTATTAGTTTAGAGGCTTTATCTTTAAAAGGAAGTGATAAATGATGGATGGGATTATAATTGTACTGTATATATATGCATTTGTAATAGGAAGTTGTGTGGCTAGTTTTATAAATGTAGTGATTTGGAGAGTGCCACAGGGATTATCTATTGCGAAAGGTAGATCGTATTGTCCTAGTTGTCATCATCAATTGCATTGGTTTGATTTGTTTCCAATCTTTAGTTATGTTTTCTTAAGAGGGAAGTGTCGTTATTGCAAGGCTAGTATTCCTTTAAGGGAGACGTTATTAGAAGGGTTGGGAGGACTTATTGGGATGTTTTGTTTTCATCATTATATGTTTTCTTGGGATACGATTGTGGTATTTGTGATAATGATGATACTAGTAGCGATTACAATGATTGATTTTGATACGATGACAATTCCAAATGGGTTAGTTATAGCACTTATTATTCCAGTGGTTGTAATGATTGGATTACATCCAGAAATTAGTTTAGTTGATCGTTTGTTAGGCTTTTTTAGTATTAGTTTACCAATGTATATATTAATATTAATTATTCCTGATTGCTTTGGTGGAGGGGATGTAAAGCTGATTGCAGTGTGTGGTGCATTGTTGGGTTGGAAAGGAACTTTATTAGCTGGTTTTATTGCGATACTTATTGGTGGAGGGTATGCAAGTTATTTGTTAGTAAGTAAAAAAGCAAAAAAAGGTGTACATATAGCGTTTGGACCTTATTTATGCGTGGGAATTGTGGTATCATTATTATATGGGAATAGATTACTTATGATGTACTTGTCTTGGTTTGGATTGTCTTAATTGGAGATGCATGGGGTGACTATTGATGGCTATTTATAAATATAGTGCGAGAGATTTAGAGTCAAAGAAAGTAAGTGGCAAGATGAATGCCAATGATCGCAAGGAGCTTGCGTCTTTATTGCGTGAGAAGGGATTGTTTTTAATTGATTGTAAAGATGTAGGGGAAAAAGAAGGGAATACTTATAAACTGAAATTAAAAGAGCTTTCAGATTTTTCTAGACAGATAGGAACGATGATTGGTTCTGGGGTTAGTTTAATACGAGCTGTTTCAATTTTGGTTCAGAGAGAACAGAATGCTAAGATTAAGAAGATTCTTAGTGATATATATAAGAAGTTACAACAAGGGTTTACTTTGTCAGCGGCTATGGAGGAACAAGGGAAGGCGTTTCCAGAGTTGATGATAAACATGTATCGTAGTGGTGAAGCAAGCGGACAGATGGAGAAAGTAGCTAATACGATGGCGTTACAGTATGAAAAGGATCATCGTATTAATAGTAAGATAAAGAATGCTATGATTTATCCGATTATTTTAATTGTTGTTACAATACTTGTTATTATCATTGTCTTTACTTGGATTATACCTAGCTTTTCTAGTGTGTTTGATGGAATGGAATTACCGTTTATAACAAAATTTATGAACGGATTATCTGTTATTATGTTGAAGTATTGGTATTGGATATTTATTGGGGTACTTTGTATAATTGCTATTATTACCAGTGCTTTAAGAGTAGAGAAGATACGCTTTAAGTTTGATCGTATGAAATTAAAGCTACCAAAGATTGGAAAACTATTACAAGTAATCTATACAGCAAGGTTTGCTAGAACATTATGTTCACTTTATACAAGTGGAGTTTCAATTATTAATGGATTATTGATTATTCAGGATACCATAGGAAATAAATATATAGAATCACAGTTTACAGAAGTAATAAAATCGGTAAGGAATGGAAATACACTTTCTAGTAGTGTTCAAAAGATTGATGGCTTTGATAGTAAGCTAGCTAGTTCTATCTATATTGGAGAAGAAAGTGGAAAATTAGATGAAATGTTAACTTCTTTAGCAGATGACTTTGATTATGATTCAGAAATGGCTACACAAAAGATGGTAACATTATTAGAACCAATCATGATCATTTCTTTAGCAATGGTTGTTTGTTTGGTCATGTTATCAGTATTATTACCAATTTTCCAGATGTATCAAAATCCAACAGGTATTAAATAGGGAGGAATTATATAATGGCAAATGAAAATGTAATTTATATATCTACTCATAATGTCCAAGTAATTAAAGGAAGTTGTGATAAAGGAGATATGATAAAGATCGATGATTTTGAACAATATGATGTAGAAGAAGGAGCCATGATGAATGGGGTTATTACGGATGATGTAATAATCAAAGAAATATTAGGGAAGATTGCTAGTAAGGGTGTAAAAGAGACAAAACTAGTCATTGATAGTGGACAGATGTTGTTGAAGAATATTGATGTTCCTTTATTAGGGAAAAAAGAATTGATAAAGATATGTAAAGATGAATTAGCAAGTATTGATGGAAGTGATGGAGATTTAGTATATGACTATTGTGTACTAAGAGATAGTTATGAAGATAAGTCTGGTGGAGAAATACTTTGTGTAGGAATAGAACGCAAACTGATTACGAGTTATGTGGAACTATTTGAAAGTGTTGGAATTAAGTTAAAAAGTATAGATATAGCAGAAAATGCGTTACATAAATTAACGCGAGAAATAGCAGATATTAATCAGAAAACATATGTATTAGTGATTGTTGATGGGAATAATGTAGCAACTTTCTTATTTGAAAATAATCATTATACGTTCTCTAATAGAGCACGTTTATTCTCAGAACGTGGAAGTGATGCTTTTGTAAGTGAAATGAATAGTAATATTTCACAAATGATACAGTTTAGTAAATCAAAACAAAGTGAAAATATAATAGATACTGCGTACTTTTGTGGACTACTAGATGAAGAAGAAACGGCTGTATTTGCTAGGGTAAAAGAAGCTTTAAATATAGAAGCAGAAGTATTTCCTAATTCAAAGATTATCTATGTAAAAGATAAGATAAAGGAAAAGATGTTCCAATTACATGATTATGTATTTCCTATTGGGTGTTTAATAAGAAAGTGAGGCGAGTAGGATGTTTCAAAAACAAAAACTAAAGAATAAAGACATTGATTTATTAAAAGCTTATTCTCGTAAAGATGAACCATCTAAAAGTACCTTACTTGCTAAAATGTTAATGATTCCTTTATTAGGGTTTATTGTATTTGGTAGTTTATTTGGATATTTTACTTATAAGAACTATACATATCAAAATGATATTAAAGATATGAAAACAGAAGTAGCTAATATACAAAAGAAAGTAGAAACGAATCCTCAATTAGAAGAATATAAGACATTACAAGATGCACAGAATAATGTAAAGAAATATGAAACATTATATGAAAATATTGTTTCTTATCCACAGATTAGTCAAGGCGTATTTGATAATATTTTATTGGCTGCTAATTTAAAAGTAAGTGTGACTTCTTTGTCTTATGTACGTGAATCACAAGTGATTACGTTACAGATTGAAGCACCATCTGCGAGTGATACGGAAATGTTTGTTCGTCGTTTAAAAGAGACTAGTATTTTTGCTAGTGTTACGTATGATGGATATTCAAGAGTAGAAAAGAGTAATATAGAGCAGAGTAAAGAACCTGTTGATAAGACCTCTCAACAAGCTTTACTAGAAGCTTTATTAGCAAAGAGTGATACAACTAAGGCTCAAGAGAAAACAACGACAACAGCCGTGTATACAGCCAGTGTGCTGTGTACCTTAAAGTAGGTGATGGTGATGAAACTAACAAAAAGAGAAAAGACGTTACTTTACATTTTACTATGTATGGTGATTTTCGTTGGAGGAGCATTTTTATTGGTAATGCCAGCTCTTGAAAAGAACAATACTTTAAAAGCTGAATATGAAATGCAAAAGATTGAATTACAAAGTGCGAAAGCAAGCGTTGTAGATTATAAAGATTTAGATAAAAGTATCAAAGAAACAAGTGCAAAATTAGTAGAAGTAGAAGGAAAGTTCTATAAGATTATGAAAAACGAAGATGTAGATAACTTAATCACTTCCCTTACCATCGCTCATGGTTTAACACCGGCATCTTTACAAATAAGTGAAGTGGTTGAAGAAGAAGTCATGTCGTATAAAGACTACTTAAAAACATTAGAAAAAAAGGATGAAAAAGCACAAAGTGAACCAGCAAAAAAAGATAATAAAGAAAATATGATGAAGGTATATAATGTTTCTTTAAATGTAACTGGAACGATTGGTAATTTACAAAAGATGGTAGATGCAGCAAACCAATCTAAAACAATGAAGATAAGTGCGGTTAGCTACTCGAACCAAAGTGAAGCAGACAAAGCAATGACGATAACCTTTAAAATCTTTATGATTTAAGAAGTGAAGTAAAAGAAGTGGAGGTGAGAATATGATAAAGAATAAGAAAGGTGCTGCCTTAATATGGGCAATAGCAATTATTATGGTGCTATCAGTAGTAGTTGCAGCAAGTCTTAGCGTTGCATATTCTTACTATAATCGTTCTCTTATTACCAATAGCAAAAGACAGGCTTATTTGACCTCTAAAGGGGTTATAGAAAACATTGTTGAAAAAGTTGTTAATAATGATGAAACCTACATTTCAATGCTTGGATTAGATAAATTTGATGATATGAAAGAAGGCTCTAGTGTAAACTTAAATATTGATTTACCAGGAGATGCCAAACTAGGTGCAATAAAAAAAGCAACACTTACAAAAAACCCAAATGAAGAAACACGTGGTAAAATAACATTTTGTACAGTAGCTACTTATGCACAGCAAGATAATTGTATTAAAGCAGATATGCAACTTAAAAAGAAGAGCGCAACAGAGCAACCTACATGGCAACTTCTTCGTTATTATAATTGTGATGATGAAAGAATTGTTGAGAACAACGTTTCGACTGCTAGTAACTTATATGCTAATATATTTGAATTTGGAAACAAAAGAAGTGAAGCAGTAGAAGCCGGTGATAATAAGATATTTGAAAATTATTTAAAAAGCTATGGAGAGAGTCATGATTGCACTGAACAAATAGAAAAATATTGGGGAGGATCTGACAAATTTTGGTTTAATAATGATAATTTAAGAAAGCTTCTAATTGATATAATGTATAATGGAACTTGGCCAGAATTCAAAAATAGTGAAGCTAATTTACCGGATGGAATGAAAAAAATGCAGCTTTATGTACAACCGTATTTTACTGCTAGTGGGGGCAATAGTATTGTTTATGCTTGTGAAGCAAATGATGAGAGCAAAGTCGGTCGTTGGGCAGCTAAACTAATATTTAATCCAGAGGATGGACATTGGTATGATGTTACCAGTAAAAAACAAACTGACAATTATGGCATGACGCAGTTTAGTCAAGCATCATTAAAAGAAGAAAAAGAAGTTTATGATAAATTTGCAGAAAAGTATTTCATATCTGATAATATTGTTCAATAATGAAGAAAAGGAGGCTATAGAGATGAACCATAAAGGAAGTACATTAATTGAAATGGTAATGGCTATTTTAATTATTTCTATAGCCGGTATTATGATTCTTGGTGGATTTAGTGCAACACTACGTGTTATGAGCAATGGTAACAAGATAAAAAATGCTAGTGATACAATGTTGTCGGTTGCTGAAAAAACGAATGATACAAAAGTTCATGATAAAGTTACAAATCAGACAATTAAAACATCTTATGAAATTAAAAATTTAAATAATGAGACAAATCCTGTAGAAGTTAACGTAAAAATTAATACTATAAGTGTGAAAAATAATAAAGACGTTAATTTAAAAACAGTGGAAAGTTATAATAAGTCAAAGATTACTGTTGGTGAAACAGAGAGCTACAAAAAATTAATGGCGGATACTAAAAAACTAATGGCAAATGTTGATGCTGGAGACTTAGAATGTAAAAGATTAAATCCCTTATATAATATTTCACCTCGTAATGAGACAGTGCTGAAAAAGTATGTGTATTTTGAATACTATAATGAAAAAGGATGGGATTTATTTCCAAAGGATTTATTACCAGTGGATTTAAAAAACAATTCTGAAGTACAATATCTTAAACCGGCTTTTCCTTGGGATTATTCTATAAATAATAAAGCAACACATGGAGATAAGTTTATTTATTTTAGTAAAGGAATAGCACCGGACAGTGGAATTTATGGTGGAACTACTAAGGATAATTATAATTTAAGCATTGTATTTGATCCTATTGATGAGATTTTTTATTATTATCCTAAGAGTAATTCTAATGATAAATATATATTGTATTTTTATTCACTCGATGTTAAAAAAACAAATATAGGAATCAATAAGGACTTTTACAAGACTTGGTCAAATAAAGAATTTATTAATTATATTAAGAATCAAGGTAAAAATGATGGGTGGAAAGTATTGGACGCTGAAGCATTATATGATATTGATGATCCAGATACTATGTGGAAACCATTAAAGTAGTTTCGAAAGGAGAGAAAATCATGCTAAAAAAGATCAATCATAAGGGAATGACTTTAGTTGAAATTATTGTTGTAATGTTAATCTCTTCAATCGTTATGATGATTGTCGGTAGTATGATTGTTAGTAGTATGACTTCTTTTAGTAAGACTACAGAAGCAGATAAAAGTAAACTTGCTGTTGATGGTATTTCTAAATTAGTTCGGGATGAACTGATTTATGCAACGGATATAAGTAATGGAGTAGTTTCAACGGCGGATGGATGGAACTGGTTCTCCGTAAATAAGGATGGTCATCTTTTAAGACATGACAAGGATGCGAAGGATTCTATTGATGTTGAAGTTTTTAACAAGGATTACTATAGTAACAAAAAACTTAAATTCTTTGTTAAAACTTATAAAGAAAAGAATGACTATAAAATTGATTTAAAATATCAATTTTATAATAGTAAAGATGAGTTAGTATATGGAACTACCTATACAGTTGGGCTCATTAATATGAAAAATGGCGATTATCCATTATTTAATAAAGCTACGACGAATGAAATAAAGGAAGGCACTAAGTTATATTATAAAAAAGGTAATTTAAATGGTGGTATTGATTTTCCTGATGAAGGTGTTGATGAAGTCGATGATGCTGGAACTGTTGCTGATCAAAAAGAATGTTTGATTAAGTTTAATGATCGCGGCGATTTTCGAGCAAATGATACATACTTTAAAGGAGATATGGTAAAGTATCATAAATATTGGTGGATTTTCACTGATAAAAATTCGGAACACGTCGCTTCTACACCAGGAAATGGGGAAATGAAATGGAAAAAAGTAGCTGGTGAATTTGATAAGAATAGCGCATATGATGTAGGCGATATATTTTATGCAAAGAAAAGTGATGGTACTCCACAATATTTTAAATGCAAAAAAACTGCCGTAAACAAAGGACCAATAAATCCTTTTGATTCTGATCAGTCATACTTTGAAAAAATTGCTAAACCAACAGGTTCTAATAAATTATGTGTTCTAGATGATTCTATTGGTGAATCAAATAATGTATTACGATGGTTTATTGGACCAGGTACTGGTGATGATACAATTTATGATGATCCAATTAAAAAGACTACATATTTAGATATTGGTAAACCTTACATTAATGGTCGTGAAAATGAAATAGAAGTATATAATGAAAATAAAGAATATGGGTTTTTAGCAATTGTTAAAGTGAAAGATGAAACTTATGATTCATGGACATATTATATTTCATTGTTTCATGATGGAGTTACTATGGGTAAGCGTCCTATACCTGGGGTTCCGCCACCTGATGGCAATTTATATTGGACTGAACTTCGTATTGATTGGAATATTAACAGTGCATATAAAGCAGGAGATTATGTTTTATGGAATGGAAAATGGATTCAAGCGAAACAAGATATTAAGAAAATGTATTATATGACAGATTCATCCCTTAGCAATGATCCATACTGGAGAATAGCTAGTGAAAAAAGATAAAGGAGGTAGTATTCATGAAAAACATACCAATAGGTGAAGTACTTAAAGAATATGGGTACATTAATGAAGAACAATTAGTAGTGGCTTTAGAAGCACAGAAGAATGATCGAAGTAAACGATTAGGACAACATTTGATTGATTTGGGATTTGTGAGTGAGACACAGGTCTTGACAGCCCTTTCAGATAAGTTAAATGCACCCATGGTAGACTTGAATGCTACTAAGATTGATGTGGATGCAGTTTCTAAAATACCTAAGAATTTAGCACTGAAGTATGATCTTATTGCTATTCATGAAAATAATGGGCGTTTAAGTGTAGCTACTAGTGATCCTTTAAACTTCTATGGGATTGAAGATGTACGTTTAGTTACAGGGATGAACATTGTTATTGAATTAAGTGAAAAAGCTGAAATATTAAAAGCAATAGATTATTACTATGCTGAAATTAAAGCTAAAGAAGCAGCGAGTGCTGCTAATGAAGATGTTGTAAGCTTTGAATTTGATGAAAGTGAATTATTTAATGCGGAAGAAGATGAAACACCGGTTGTTAAATTATTAAGTTCGTTGTTAACACGTGGATATAATGCAAATGCTAGTGATATTCATATTGAACCTTATGAAACAAAGACAAATGTACGTATGCGTATTGATGGAATGATTGTGGATTATGTTACGTTAGCGAAGAATTTACATCAATCTTTGATTGTACGTATAAAGATTATGAGTAACATGGATATTGCAGAGAAACGTGTTCCACAAGATGGTCACTTTGTTACTACTATCGATGATAAAAAGATGAATTTACGTGTGTCTGTAATACCAACGGTTTATGGTGAAAAAGCAGTATTACGTTTCTTGAATAGTAATACACCTATTCTTCATGAGAACCAATATGGAATGAGTAGTGACAACTATGTGAAGATGTGTAAGATGATGGCAATGCCACATGGTATTATCTATGTAACAGGTCCTACTGGAAGTGGAAAGACAACAACTTTGTATATGATTTTAGAAACATTAGCAAAAAAACAAGTGAATATTTCAACGATTGAAGATCCTGTGGAAAAGAATATTGAACGAGTAAATCAAATGCAGATTAATAATCAGTCAGGCTTGACATTTGATAGGGGATTACGTGCCTTGTTACGTCAAGACCCAGATATAATTTTAGTAGGTGAAACACGTGATGGAGAAACTGCTTCTATTTCAGTAAGAGCAGCAATTACGGGTCACTTGGTTTTATCTTCTTTACATACCAACGATGCCATCTCTTCTATCGTACGTTTAGAGGATATGGGAATAGAGCCTTACTTAGTTGCTAACTCTTTAGTAGGAGCGGTTTCTCAACGTCTTGTGAAAACGATTTGTCCACACTGTAGAGAAAAGATAAAGACGACACAGATGGAACGAAATGTATTAGGACAAGAGGTTGATTATATCTATCATGGTGCTGGTTGTCATAAGTGTAATCAAACAGGATATAAAGGAAGAACAGCTATTCATGAAATCATCTTAATAGATAAAGATGTACGTAAAATGATTAGCAATCATGTTGAAATTGATGATATATATGCGTATGTAAAAGCTTCTCAGAATGTTAGCTCTTTAAAAGATGAAGCTGTACGATTGGTACTTGAGGGTGTGACTACCATGGATGAGCTTTATAAGATTAGTGTATATGCAGATTAGGAGAACGATATGAATGATATGTTAGAAAGTATGATTCGTTTTGCTCGTAAGCATAAATGTAGTGATTTACATTTGAATGTAGGTGACTATGCGATGCTTCGTGAAAATGGAAAGTTGATTAAATATCCTCGTGATTTTAGTGATCAAGAAACAACTGATATGATTCTTTCGATGTTGAATGAGTTTCAATTAAAACAATTAAAAGATTGTAGAGACATTGACTTTACGTATGTAAGTGAAGATAAGGAACGTCAAAGGGTGAATGTTTATCGCCAACAAGATAAGTTATGTGCAGCGCTTCGTATTATTAATAATGAAATCTTAACACTAGATCAATTAGGAATGCCTAATATCTTAAAACAATTATCGATGGAACCTCGTGGTCTTGTCTTAGTAACAGGTCCTACAGGTAGTGGTAAGTCTACTACACTTGCTGCTGTTATTGATTATATTAATGAGCGCCGTGATGTTCATATCTTAACGATTGAAGATCCTGTAGAATATGTCTATGAACGTAAACATGCGTTAATTCATCAACGTGAAATAGGTCGTGATGTTGATAGTTTTGATAGTGCATTGCGTAGTGCAATGCGTGAAGATCCTGATGTCATCTTAGTAGGAGAGATGCGTGATTATGAAACGATTTCAGCAGTTGTTACCTTAGCTGAAACAGGTCACTTAGTATTTTCTACCTTACATACCATAGGAGCTGCAAAAACAATTGACCGTATTATTGATGTCTTTCCTCCTCATAAACAAGAACAGATTAGAATGCAGGTTGCAGGCATTCTAAGAGCTGTTATTACACAACAACTATTGCCTACAGCAGATGGGTTAGGACGTGTAGCATCTTTAGAAGTGATGATTGGAACAGATGCAGTTGGTAGTATGATTCGTGATAACAAAGTTCATCAAATCAATTCATTGATTCAAACAGGTATGAAAGATGGCATGCAATCTTTAAACTTTGCTTTAGCAAAACTTGTGCGTGAAGGTAAAGTAACAAAAGAAATTGCAATAAAATTTAGTGATGATGCTACAGAGCTAGAACAATATTTGAATTAGGTTAGGAAATCTAGAACTTATCACGTTTGGATATACTCTAAAGTTAAAAGGCTAAACTAATTTAGTGATACCTGCTACTACTTTTATAAGAAATCCTCATATGAATACTAAATTCATTATAATTTATTTATTTACATCATAACGAAAAATGAATTTAAGATGATT
>JAVWIF010000002.1:71040-84952 GCA_036639635.1 Longicatena sp. | reverse complement strand
AGTATAAATAAGTGTGTTATAATTGTGATAATAGAGGGAAATAATTATTATATTATTGAGGTGCCACCATGAATAAGGGAAAAGAACAGAAGGACACACGTAAGGGAATGATATCATTTAAGCCAATTGTTAAATATATCTTGTTTTTTTATATGGTTATTTTAGTGGTTGAAATATTTGCTGGTGGTTTTTATACAGCGTATATTATGCGTAAACAAAATGATACAGTGATTAAAGAGGTTACTCATAAAATATCTTATCGAATTGATAATACGTTGATGTTATTAGAATCACTTGCGCAAGATACAATTATTACAGATGATAACGTACTGCCTGGTGATAAAATAAAAGCTTTGGATAAATATAAGAAGAGTTTTAACTATTTTATGGTTCGATATGTTGATGCCAATATCAATGTCTATAATGAAGATGGCAGAGCGACTAGTCTTGCTAGTAGAGACTATATGCAAAAACTTTTTGCAACAGGGAAATATCAAGTAACAGATAGTTTTGCGGCTGGAACAGATGGAACAACAATTAACTATACGATTGCGTATCCAATTATGAAAGATAAAAAAGTAAATGGGTGTATTTTTGCTTCTGTTTATTTTGATGATATACAAAAAAGATTAGAAGAAGGGGTTGCGGGTGATTATCAAGTTGCGATGTTATTAGGAAATAAAAACCAAGTGATGTCAATAGATAAACCAACGTTAATAGGTAATCATTATAGTAAGGTTGTTGGTGGTGAAACAATCTTTCAGACAAATTTAAAAGATGTTGAAAAGAATATGTTGAATCAGAAAAAAGATAACTATTGGTCAATGAATGGATTAGATTTAACATATACATCTTATCAAAATGTTGAAAAAGCACCTTGGAAAGTTGTTTGTAGAATTGGGTTTATTGGGATGTATATTCATTTGTTACCAGAACTACTTCCTATCTTCTTTTTAACAACTCTATTTTGTGTTGCTTTGGCGTACTTTATTAATCGTTTTATTGTTAAACAATCTAAGACCATGAATATGCTGGTAACTTCGATTGAAGAATTAGAAAAGAAAATATACCTAGATGAAAAACCAGATGATTTAGATTTTAAAGAAATTATTTCATTAACTTCTAAGGGTCTTACAGATGGTTTAACGGGGGTAATTACGCGTTCTGTGTTTGTATCACAAGTAACGACAATGATCAAAGGATTAGACGAGAATACGTTATCTGTGTTATGTTTTGTGGATGTTGATGATTTAAAGTATGTGAATGATACGTATGGACATGCCTTAGGTGATATAACGTTAAAGAATGTTGGTTACATCTTACGTGAGTTTGAAAAGAAACATGATGGATTGGTAGGGCGTTATGGTGGAGATGAGTTTGTTGTTTTATTAACGGGGTTTAAAACAAGAGAAGAACTTGTTTATGTTTTAAATGATTTAGCACAACGTTTACATGAAAATGTTGCTGAAGGCGATATTAAGTTTGCTACACATTGTAGTGTAGGAGCAACTTTATGCAATGCAAATGATGCTGATATTGATGCTCTTATAGCAAAAGCAGATGCAGCATTATACGAAGTGAAACAAAGTAATAAAGGGACATATCACATAAGTGAATAAATAGAAAGTGAGCTGGTGGAAATGAAAATTAAAGCGTATATAAAACGTAGTATTTTCATTGTGCTAGCTTTTTTAATTGTTTTATTAACTGTATGTTATTTAGCAATACAAATACAAAGTAAGGATGCAAAGCAACAAGCAGAAGCGGTTGTTACTTCCTTAAAAGATATTACAAAGTTAACATTTGAACAAAAGTATAATTATACCTATGAAATAGAAAGTGCAATGAATGTAAATGATCGAGTGGATGACTTTGATGCAATAGCTAAAAGATTTGAAAAGAATGAAGAAGTTGTATTTATTGAATTTTTTGAAGATGGTGCTTTAAAGAAAATATATCCTACAGATATGTATGAAAACAATCGAATTGGCGAGGATATAAGCAGCTTTGATTATGCAAATACACTTTCTTCATTAATAAAGAAAACCGTGGTTGAAGGACCGACAGTTGTAAATGGGAAAGATGTGTTTTTAGTAATCAAACCAATTTATAAAATTGATGATAATGGAAATTCGGTATATTGGGGACTTATTAATGTTGGCTTAGATAGTAAAACGGTAATGGAAGATTTAAATTTGAAAAACTTATCAAAAAATGATTATCAATATGAACTTTGGAGAGTAAATCCAATAGATGGAAGTAAACAAATTATTGATGTGTCTAACAAGAATATTAATTTTTCAAAAGCTGTTGAAGTAAAGTTTGAAATGCCTTCAGTGTGGACACTAAGTGTAGTACCAGTAGATGGTTGGGTTAATATGAGTACAATATTATTTATGGTGTTTGCCACTATTTGTATTAGTTTGTTATGTGGGCTATTAGTTGCGTTGTTATGGAGAAATTATGAATTAAAACAAAAGATAAAAAAGACTGCATTATTTGATCAGACAACGCAGTTATTGAATAATAAAGGTTTTGATGTAGAAGTAAGTAAACTGATAGATAGTAATGTATCGTCGTTTGTTATGATTTATGTTGGAATGGATAATTATAGTGATATTTATCAGAAAGCATCAAAGGAGCAAAGAATAGAGCTAAATGCACATATCATTGAATGTTTAAATTCTTATGTGAAGAATGCTGAAATAATTGGAAGAGTAGGAGAAGCGTATTGGGCGATTCTAATGAAAGAGGAAATGAGTGAGAATGAGTTATCAAACATTAAAAAAGGTTTAGCAATTGAACTTATTTGGAAGCTTGTAAAAGATGAAGAAAAAGAATTCTTGAGCGCTCGTATCTCTAGTGTACAATATCCACAAGATGGAAGTGATGTTAGCTCTTTATTAGATGTAGCAATTCAGCGCTATTATGAAGATTAATTTATTGAACAAATGCTCTTGTAAATAGTAGAGAAGTTTTGTATAATAAGGCTAATGCGTTGAGAAGAAGTAGTAATAAAGAAACTTATGTTCTAGGGAGAGGTAACAATAACTGAAAGTTACCTTAGATAAGACTTTATGAATTCACCTTTGAGCGAGATTAATCATCTCCCGTGTCCATGGCGGTTATTTCATGAATGAAAGTAAGTGTGTCGCAAGATGAAACAGGATGGTACCGCCCGCTAGGGTTCCTGTGTTGTCTTGTGACTTTTTTGTATAAGAAAAGTAGAAAGGAAGTATAGAAAATGGAACGATTAGACAGTATTAAAGAAGAAGGATTAATGAGTATTGAAGCTTGTCAAGATGCTACACAACTTCAACAATTACGGGTTTTATATCTTGGTAAAAAAGGTCCTATTCAAGAAGTTATGAAAGCAATGAAAGAGTTAACACCTGAAGAGCGTCCTGCATTTGGACAACAGGTAAACGAGGTTAAGAGTTTATTAGGAGAGGCTATTGATAAACGTAAAATTGCTTTAGATGAAAAAGAAATGGATGAAAAGATTGCCAAAGAAAAAATAGATATTACACTGGATGGTCAAAAGCCTAATCTAGGAAATATTCATCCTTTAATGTTGGTACAACAAGAACTTGAAGACTTATTTATTGGTTTGGGTTATAGTGTTGCAGAAGGTCCTGAAGTAGAATTTGACTTATATAACTTTGAGCGTGCAAATATTCCTAAGGATCACCCTGCTCGTGATATGCAAGATACATTTTATATCAATGCGGAAGAATTATTAAGAACGCATACGACAGCGATACAGACACGTCAGTTAGAAAAGTTTGCTAAGGAAAAGGTTTTACCTGTGAAAGTTATTTGTCCTGGTAAAGTGTATCGTAGAGATGATGATGATGCTACGCATTCACATCAATTCATCCAATGTGAGGGATTGGTAGTAGGCGAAGGTGTGACAATGTCAGATTTAAAAGGAACACTGCTATTTCTTGCAAAACGAATGTTTGGAGAAAGTAGAGTGATTCGTTTTCGTCCTAGTTTCTTTCAATTTACCGAACCTAGTGTGGAAGTTGATGTGAGTTGTCATGTTTGTGGTGGTAAGGGATGTTCTGTTTGTAAAGGAACTGGTTGGATTGAGATATTAGGTGCTGGTATGGTTCACCCTAATGTATTAGAAATGGCTGGTTATGATAGTACGAAGTGCAGTGGTTTTGCCTTTGGTGTTGGAGTAGAACGTGTGGCTATGTTAAAATATGGAATTCAAGATATTCGTAATTTTTATACAAATGACATTCGTTTCTTAAAGACATTCAATCGCTTTGAATAGGAGGACAAACAGATGATAATAAGTAGAAAATGGTTGCAACAATATGTGGATGTATCTGCATTTAGTATTGAAGAATTAGCTGATAAAATTACTTCTGCTGGTCTTGAAGTAGAAGGTATTGAAAAATTATCTTGTGGAACAAACTTAGTAATTGGAGAAGTATTAGATTGTAGTGAACATAGCGACTCTGATCATTTACATGTGTGTCATGTAAATGTAGGTGATTGTGTAGAGCAGATTGTTTGTGGAGCTCCTAATGTAAGAGCAGGCATCCGTGTAATTGTAGCTCGTGTTGGTGCGTTATTACCAGGTGGTGAAATTAAAGCGGGTGTAATACGTGGTGTAGAATCTAATGGAATGATCTGTAGTTTATTAGAACTAGGTGTAGATGCTCATCAATTAAGTGAAGAAAGTAAGAACGGGATTGAAATATTAGATGCAGATGCACCTATTGGTAATGAGAATCCACTTGCTTATTTAGGACTTGATGATGAATTATTAGATATTGGACTTACACCAAATCGTAATGATTGTATGGCGGCTTGGTCTATGGCATTAGAAGTAGGTGCTATTTTACATCAAGATGTTAAAATTCCTTATGGAAAAGATTTGTTTATGGAAGGAAATCCAACAAAACTGATCGTTCGTTCAGAGACAGATAAATGTCCTATCTTTTTAGGAAAGGTCATCAATCAGGTTACATTAAAGCCAACGCCTAAATGGATGCGCGAATTATTACATTCTGCTGGAATGAAATCAATTAATAATGTTGTTGATATTAGTAATATTGTTATGTTAGAAACAGGACAACCTTTACATTTCTATGATATTGATGCACTTCCTTCACAAGAAATTTGTGTTAAAGATCAATTAACTTGTGATTATAATGCTTTAGATGGGGAAGTTTACCATATTCAAAAAGATGATATTATGATTACAAGTGAAAACAAACCAATTGGTATTGCTGGTATTATGGGTGGAAATGATTCTAAGATTGAAGAAACTACACGTGGTATCATTATTGAAGCTGCAAGTTTTCATCATGTATCTATTCGTAATAGTGCCCGTAATTTAAATTTAAATAGTGATGCTTCTATTCGTTACCAAAAGGGAATTGAACCAACAGCAATATATAAAGCAATGAATCGTGCGATTGAATTATTGATTACCTATGCGGATGCTAAAGAGATAGAAGTAGGCGTTCAATTTGGTTCTAATAACTATTCACCAATCGCGTTTCATGTTAACATTGGGCGTATCAATACCTTGTTAGGTACAGACTTTAGCGAAGATGAAGTAATTAACGTATTAGATTGTTTACATTTAGCACCAAGTAAAGTAGGGAATGATATACAAGTTTCCATACCAAGTTATCGTAGTGACTTGTTAATTGAAGCTGATATTGCGGAAGAAGTGATACGTATTCTTGGCTATGATCGCTTACCTAGTAGTTTACCAACGCTACCAGCAACTGTAGGAGAACTCAATAAAGCGCAAGTATTACGTAGAAAGTATCGCTCTATTTTATGCTCTTTAGGATACAATGAAGCGCTTAGTTATTCTTTAATTAGTAAACAACGATTAGCGGATTCTATTATGCCACAAGAACATATTGTTGAATTAGCTTCTCCAATGAGTGAAGAACGTAGATATGTACGTGATTCTATCTTACCTAGTCTGTTAGATTGCATAGCTTATAATCAAGCTCGTTCTATGAAAGATATTGCCTTGTTTGAAATTAGTAATGTATATGGAAAAGGACATGTAGAAGAACGTTTAGCAGTTGCGTTAAGTGGAGCTTTACAAAAGAATCGTTGGCAAAAATATAGTTTAGATGGTGATTTTTATACAATGAAAGGTTTGTGTGAAGCTTTATTAGAGAGTATTGGTTTTGAAGGTAATCGTATTACATTTAAAGAAAATACGATGGATATTGAACACTTTCATCCATTTAGAAGTGCACTAGTATTTGTAGGAAAAGAATTGTTAGGGATTTTAGGACAGATTCATCCAAAAATGGCACAACGCTATGATATTCAAGATACGTATGCTTTAGAAATTAATTTAGAAGTATTATTGAACAATAAAGCAAGTAAGGTAAAATATAATGAGGTATCCAAGTATCCTTCAATTACGAGAGATTTAGCCTTTGTTGTAAGTGAAGATATTAAAGTTGGAGACATACTAAAGAGTATTAAAAAGAACGGTAAACTTGAAAAAGAAAATATCATTCAAAATGTAGAAGTGTTTGATGTATATATGGGAGAACATATAGAAGAAGGTTATAAGTCAATCGCTTTAACAATTACGTTCCAATCTTTTACTAAGACTTTAAAAGACCAAGATATTAATGCAATTCATGAACGTGTTTTAGAAACTTTAAAGAAAGATGTAAATGCGGAATTAAGAGGATAACTAAAATACTTCTAATATAAATAAAAACGGAAATACACATTGTATTTCCATTTTTATTAGGTTGTACTATTTAGTCGGAAGATTAAAATCTGTGGAGGAGCAAAAAGGCGCATATCCATATTGATGGTACCTAGCCCATTACTAACATATAGTGTTGCATCATTGATGGTATAAGATCCGTGATTATATGTTTGTGCCCCCTTAATAGGATGCAAAGGTCCAATAACTGGAAGATATAGTTGACCACCTAAAGAATGGCCGGCCATAATGACATCTAAATATTTGGTGTTTACGGCATTATCTTTTACAATATCTGGACAATGACTGATTAAGATATTAAACTCTTTGTCACTTATCTTCGCAAATGTACTAGTAGCGTCCACTTTCCCATTTACTAAGGAATCTAGTCCTAATAAACTAATGCTATCATTTGTTTTGTTACGAATACGAACACTATTATTGGTAATGATTTCAAAGTTAGCGTCATATAAGATATTGCTTACGAGTGTTTTTGTTTCTTCATTAACTAAGTCTTGATCACCCAATACAGCAAATTTACCTAAAGGTGCTTGAATGCTTTTTAAAATAGCCGTTAAATCAACCTTGGTTTGAGAATCTGGAGCTTTTGTATCCGGAGCATCATACATATCACCACCAAATATTACAATATCACTTCCTACATTATTTAGCTCATTGATCATCTTTGTTAAACGTTCTTTATTCATATAGCTATTATATTTTAAATCACTAATAAAAGCGATTTTTAAATCTTGCATATCTTTCGGTATCTTTTTATTGGTAATCGTGTGATAAGATAGATTTACACGATCTACTGATACATAAATTGAATAAAAGAAGACACTTGCTACAATGAGTGCTAGTAAGATGAGTACAGATACTATTTTTAATAATTTTTTTACCATGTGCTCACCTCTGTTCCTTTTAATTTTACCATAAAAGTATGCATAAAGTAATTAATAAATTATAAAAAAAAAGTAAGAAAACACAATACCATTTTGTTTCATGGTATTGTGTAAGTTTTTTTGTTAAGCAGCTTTTTTTCTGGTATCATTACGAGCATTACGCGCAGCACGCGCTTGACTCATTGCTAGCATTGCTGCTTTTGAATTAATAATAACTGGGATTACGATTGGATTACGATGCGTCTTGTTGTATAAGAATGGTTCAAGTGAACTTCGTACGCAATTTTTTAAATCATTAAATGTAGTACGTTGTTGCATCTTTTCATTTAAGGCATTGTAAACAACCATCTCTGCTTCTTTTAATAAACCTTGTGAATCTTTAATAAAGACAAATCCACGTGATACAATAACCGGTTTACATAAGACCTTGTTTTCTTTTGAATCAATAGCAATAATTACAGATACTAGTCCATTGTCGGCAAGAATTGTACGATCTTTTAAGACAGCAGTTGAAACACCACTGATATCGTTTCCATCAACATAAATATCATCCGCTTGAATACGCCAAACACTTTCGTAAACTTTATGATCACGTAAAATTAAAGCATCTCCATTGGCACAAGTAAAGATGTTTTCAGGATCCATACCAGTTTCAATAGCTGTATCTTTATGTTGCTTCAACATTTTATATTCACCATGAATAGGCATGAAGTACTTTGGCTTAATTAGTTGTAACATTAACTTTTGTTCTTCTTGTGAAGCATGACCTGTTGTATGAAGATTACTTAGGATAGATTTTGTAAGGACATTTGCACCTGCTCTAAATAAGCGATTCACAACTTGGTTAACACTTGCTCCATTTCCAGGAATTGGGCTAGAAGAGAAAACAACTGTGTCTCCTGGTATTAATTTAATATAACGATGTGTTCCATTGGCAATTCTTGAAAGCGCAGCCAATGGTTCTCCTTGGCTTCCAGTACAAACAATACATGTTTTATTTGCAGGAACGTGGGATAATTGATCAATACTTAAAAAGTGTTGTTCACCTATATTTATTTTTCCCATTTTACGTCCAATGGTAACGACGTTTTCCATGCTTCTTCCAAAGATAATAACTTTACGATTACAAGCTACAGCAGCCTCTAATATTTGGGCTACACGATATACATTACTAGCAAATGTAGCAACGATTAAACGTCCGCTTGTTTTTTTCATTGTATCAAGTATTTCAGCAGCTACCTTTTTTTCTGAAATTGAAAAGTCTTCAATTCCGGAATTGGTAGAGTCACTCAATAATAAATCCACACCAATTTGTCCCATATAAGCCATAACTTGATAGTCGGCATTTGCTCCAACTGGTGTTAAATCAAATTTAAAGTCTCCAGTATGAACGATGCGTCCATTTGGGGTATTAATTAAAATACCTAAAGAATCGGGAATGGAGTGCGTGGTATTAAAGAAACCACAAGTAAAGTGTTTCATTTTTAAAGAACTACGATCATTTATTTCAATGATTTTAACACCTCTTAGCATTTTGCGTTCTTCTAATTTCTTGTTAATTAAGGCAATCGCAAAAGCGGGTGCGTAGATAGCTTCAATATCAACGCTTCTAAGTAAGAAAGGGATTCCTCCGATATGGTCTTCATGACCATGGGTGATGACTAATATTTTACGTTTGCGATTATTCTTAACTAAATAATTATAATCAGGGATAACGTAATCGACACCGAGTAAATTGTCCTCAGGAAAGCGAACGCCAGAATCGATAATTAAAATCTCATTCTCGTGTTCAAAGCAGTACATATTTTTTCCGACTTCGCCCAATCCTCCTAAAGCATAAATAAGAGTATCGTTTTGTTCAGCATTCATCTTATTATAACTGTTTTTCGGTAAGTCCTGATGCGTTCTCGGTGCATGGTTATTGTTTGTTTGGTTGTTCATAATAACTCCTTTCGTTTTGGTAGTTGGATATGCACCTCATATCTTTGTCTATTATATCATAATTTGTATAAAATAAACGTGATTTGCAATTTATTTTATTTGTAAGCGTTATTATTTTTGAATTGCTCAAAAGAAAAGACAAGTGATCTTGTCTTAGTCAATGATAATTGCATCACGTTCACCATACCAAGGGTCTTCTTGATTGATATAATCATAGAATAAAGTCCCAGAAAAATGATCGATTTCATGTTGTAAAACAATGGCTAAATAACCTTTTGCTTTAATTGTTATCTCTTTGTTACGAATCATATCAAAGCCTTTTACACTCACTCTTGCATGTCTGTGAACAAGACCTTGATGAACTTTCTCAACCGATAAACAACCTTCTCCATTTTTTAAATAAGCTTTTTGTAGCGATTCACTAATAATACGAGGATTTGCTAAAGCATAAGAAACTGGAATGTCGTTTTCATCAGGGACAACAACGGCAATTAGTTTTTTAGGAATGCCTAATTGAATGGCTGCAATACCAACTGCAGGTCTTAAATTGTTTGCCTCTGCTAATTCTTCGTCTTGTGAGTCTTGAACATACGTTAACATATCTTGTAAAATATGGGTATCTTCATCATTTAAAGGAAGGCTTACTGGTTTACTTTTTTCGCGAACTAGTGGATTGTTATCTTGAATAACGTTATCATAATTAAAACTCATAAACATACTCCTTTTCAATTGCTCCTTTATTCTACCTGTTTTTTATTAAGAATGGAAGTGTTTTACTAAAATAAAGTGAAAAACGATGGATAATATGATATCATAATGAAATAGAAATGACGAAAGGAGTGGGCTTGTAAATGCGGTTTAAACAAAACATTATAACTTTGAAAATGCCGAAGAAATTTGACTTTCTTTTGCAACTAGCAGTGCTTATCTTAATTGCATTTGGGACGTTAATGATTGTTAGTACAAATGTTGGTAATACAAGTCAAGACTCCTTGATTTTAGTTAAAGTAATTGTAAAACAAACGATATTTGTCGTGGTTTCTTATTTTCTGATGACATTCTTTGCCAATCATTTTTCGATGCGAAAGGCACAAAAACTATTGCCTTATATGGCTGTGTTAATGATTGGAGCATTATTATCAACACAATTGTTTGAAGGTGTTTTAGGCTCACAGGCATGGATTAGAATTGCTTTGCCAGGAGGATTTGAATTTACCATTCAACCCTCAGAGTTCGCTAAAGTATTCATGGTGATTGTCATGGCCGTTTATATCGAAGTTGCCGGAAAACGTAATCTTGAGTTTTGGAATATCGTGAAAATGCCTCTGCTTTTTTTTGCGGGATGTGCAGGTGCTATTCTATTACAAAAGGATTTAGGAACCTTAATTGTACTAAGCGCACTTTGTGCTATTTGTTTTTTGATTCCTTCCCATACTAATATACGGAAACAACAACATTTGATTGCTATCTTATTTCTTGTTGGAGCAAGCCTCTTACTCTTTGTAATGAGTGAGCCGGGTCTAAAGTTTATTGAAAAGATTCCATTTATTGGACATATTGGAGTACGTATTGAAAATGCAGTGAATCCTTTTGAAGACCCACATGGAAATGGATATCAGTTAATTAATGGATTATATGGTTTTGCGAAAAGTGGAATTACAGGGGTTGGATTGGGAAATTCAATACAGAAATATGGGTATTTAACGCAATCAGATAATGACTTTATCTTATCTATTGTGGTAGAGGAATTGGGAATATTTGGTTTGGGGATTGTTGTTATAGGCTATTTCGTTATCATACAACGGCTATTTTATTATGCATTTCGTACAAAGAGTGAAGGGTATAAAATTATACTCATTGGAACTGCAATGTATATCTTTATTCACTTTGTATTAAACGTAGGTGGGGTTAGTGGACTCATTCCATTAACTGGAGTTCCATTGTTATTTATTTCAAGTGGTGGTTCTTCCTTAATGGCTGTAATGAGTGCAATCGGTATATCACAAGCAGTAATTGCTAGAATTAGACGGCAAGGAAGTGTCGATAAGAATATAAAAAAGAGTCCTAAGGGAGTTTAGGACTCTTTAAGAAAGGGAAGAGGAGAAACAAAGATTGGGGGGTGCAACCAATCAACTGGTTGCATTACTATGGTACCCGCATAAAGATTGTTTATACATAAGGAGTTGAAATATATGCGAATTGTTGCAGGAGAGTATCGCTCGCGTGTTATTAAAAGCGTAGAAGGCGATTCAACAAGACCAACATTAGATAAGATTAAAGAAGCAGTTTTCTCTCGAATTGGACCTTATTTTGATGGTGGTGAAATGTTGGATTTATTTAGTGGAAGTGGTAATGTTGCACTAGAAGCACTTTCACGTGGATTTCATCATGCGACCCTTTGTGATAAACAAGGGAAAGCAGTCAAGACGATTCAAACAAATATAGCTACTTTAAAAGTGGAAAAACAATGCAGTGTCTGGAAGATGGAATATCAAAGAGCTTTAGATAAAGCAGTACTTGAACAAAAGCAATTTGATTTGATTTATTTAGATCCTCCGTATAAGGAACAACAAATTGCTACTATACTGCAATATATTGATGAGCATGATTTAGCACAAGACGATGCAGATATAGTGGCAGAAACTTTAAAAGAAGATTGTTTTGAGGATTGTTATGGTTCCTTGGAAAAAGTAAAAGATGTGACATATGGTATTACACGAATTACCTATTTTAAGAAGAAGGTGAAGAAATGAAAAAAGCAATTTTTCCAGGTAGTTTTGATCCGATTACTTTAGGACATGTCGATATTATCGAGCGTGCTAGTAAACTATTTGATGAAGTAGTGGTAGTAATTCTAGAAAACATGAATAAAAATACAATTTTTACGAAAGAAGAACGATTGGCATTTATGTATGAAAATCTGAAACATATCAAGAATGTACGGATTGCTTATGACCATGGTTTATGCGTTGATTTTGCTAAAAAAGAAGGAGCTTGTGCCATTATTAGAGGTGTTAGAAGCATTAAAGATTATGAATATGAATTAGATATTGCGGCAATTAACCAACATTTAAACCCAGAAATAGAAACCTTATGTTTATTTGCTTCTCCTAAATATTCTTATGTTTCTAGTTCTATTATTCGTGAACTTGTCATGTATCATCAAGATATTAGTGATTTTGTTAGTGATGATGTATGCAAAGCATTTAGTACAAAAACAATATAAAAAATTGAGTCTATTTACCCATTAAATATGACTTTGTTTCATGATGTCATTTTATAAAAAGGTGTTTTTTGTAAGAACTTTATGAGGATAAACTATCGTAATAGATATAAGAAAATGCTATAATAATGAAACGATAAAGAAAGGATAACAAGCGCCTATGTCAAAATATTTTCATTTACCAAATTCAGCTATAGCAAAGAGTAAAAGTACGACAGTGTTTAGTATGGTGGCTATTATCTTTAGCTTATATTTTGTTTTCTACATATTATTTCTCCGCAGTAATTTGGTTGATGTTACAAAAGATGCAACTATTAGTTATCGCGGAGAAAGTGAATACGCAAGTGTAAAAGTAAGTAATGTTAAAAAGAATTACAATCAACGTACGCAAGAATTTATGGACAGTGTTACTTATAAGGTGTCACCTAACACGAATTTAAAAAATGGGGATACGATTACGATAAGTGCAAGTTATGATAAGAATGTAGCCCATAGTTACCATATAAGTCCAACAAATGTTACACGACAAGTAAAAGTAGAGAAGTTACCTATCCGCTTTGCGAGCGCTAATGATATTCCTAAAGAATTAATTACAAGCGTCAATAAGCGAGGAAAAGCTTATTTAGAAAAGAATATACAGTCTATATTAAATGAGGATTTCACTAGTTTTTATATTAAAGCAAAACCTAAACTAGTGGATACAAAACTAGTGTATCGAACATTTTTAGATAGTAAAAATGGCAATACAAAAGATAAGATTATTGATGTGTTTACATTGAAAGCTAAAGGCGAGGTAAATACAGCAAGTCTAGGAGAAAAGTTAGAAGTTAAAGAAGAAACAATTTATTATATAATTACCTATAATGAAATAAACACTTCATTAACAATTATGGATGAAAATGTATATGGAGAAAAACTGATCAATGCTAGTAACAGTGATATTAGTAAGGTTGATAATTTTAAGGCATATATGGATGCAAAATATGGAAATGGTTATATTTTAACGTATATGAATATGGAAGTTGAGAAGAGTAAATAGAAAATTGTTTACTCTTTTTTCTTTGTTAGGGATAAGAGATAAAGAATCAGTAATACTAAAAAACCACGGTTTTACTCCGTGGTTTA
>JAVWIF010000002.1:0-70940 GCA_036639635.1 Longicatena sp. | reverse complement strand
TTTACTCCGTGGTTTAAGAAGAATATTTGTTTAAAGGATGATTCGTTTATTTATTTGAGAATTTTATAAATTGTGGAATCTTATTGAAAGACTAAGTTTATCAGTAAAAATAATATTTTAAACAATGAAATATCCGCCATCTTTGGGTGCACCTTCGAAAGTAACTTAATTCTTCTAACACTCCTTTCATCTGATTTATTATTCAATTATAACTTATCTAATATGGAAATAAAAAAACGGTGACGTATATTATTTGAATTGTTTTTCTGAAATAGTAGCAAAGCAATCAAATTATACAATATTTTTTCAATAAATTAGTGAAATACTTTTCTATTATACTAAGATGGATACAAATAGTATACTCGATAAGTATGCGTCAAAGACAAGATGACTCTGTAGTTTATTTCTTCAATAAGTATCGTTTTTTTTATTTTAAAAGGTTTACCAATTGATCGAAGTCTTGTGGTTGACTTTTGTTGAAGGTGATTTGAATTGCGTCATCATTTTGGTAGCGAGGTATTAAGTGGATATGGAAGTGGGGAACACTTTGTCCTGCTATTTCATGGATATTGCTTAAGATATTCATTCCTTTAGCTTGTGTTCGCTCTGTGATGCGATTTGCTAGCATTTTAGCAACTTTACTCATATGCACAAGTATTTCATCATCACAATCTAATAAGCTCTCAACGTGCTTCTTAGGGATGATTAGAGTGTGTCCTTTCGTGACTTGTGAAATATCTAAAAAAGCCATCACTTGCTCATCTTCATAAATACAATAACTTGGTATTTCCTTATTTACTATTTGACAAAATATACACATCATACATTCCTTCTTTCTTTCTGTATTATATCAAAGTACATATCATAAAAAAAGAGCGTTCGCTCTTTTTTATTGGATAATATAACTAGCGTTGGTAGATTTAATACCATCGTAGATATCTTTATCATATATTTTGAATTCGTATTTCTTTAAATAATAAGCATTTGCAACAGTTTGCACCTCTGTTCCACCTTTTGTTACAATTGTTGTTATAGCTTCTTCTTCAAACTTTGTTGGATCGTTGTTTGTTATATCTACAACATAGAATTTTTTATTTGTTGTATCTTCAATTACACTATCAACTAAACCATTCTTTTTCTCAGTACTCATTTTATCAAATAAAGCAGTTGGTAAACCACTTTTTGTAACATACGTTGCGTTGTCTCCTTTATAGATATCACTCACACCGTATTTTGTGATAGCGTCACTAAAACTCATACCTTCTTTAATAGCACTTAAAGCAGCAGTTGCATTTTCTTTGCTACTAGCTTCTAGAATTGTTGCTTGTACTGGTTTATATGTGGCAAACATATCTTTTTGCTTACTTGTTACATATTTTTTAACCAATGCATTTTGACGAAGGGCAGGATAAATATCCCCTTTTTTAAATTCTTCTTCGTCCTTATAACCATAAGTTTCTAATTGTGCTGTAAATGCTTCGCCAGCTTGTGTTTTAAAAGTTGCTACTTGCTCATCTGCCTGTTTTTTCATAGCATCATCAAGTTCTATTTTTTCGTTATCACAAATTAGTGTCATTACTCTATTCAATACTAAAGAGGAACCATAACTTTTTTTTGTGGTGTTATAAACATCTTTGTTGGTAATCTTTTTGTCACCAACAGTAATGATAGCTTTATCTCCAGTGGAAATATCAGCATGTGCATCAGAACATCCTGTTAAGGTGAATAGTGAAGCAATACCAAGTAAACATAATATTTTTTTCATTGTCAAATGTCCTCCCTATTCTTTTACATCAAATGTTGCTTTGATTTGTTTTTCAACTTCATCACTTGCATATTTGATGTCTAAATTTTTCGCTGTTTCCCACGTATACATATAAGATAGGGAAGGTTTGGCATTCATAATAGCTTGATGTAAATAGGGCTTTACATCTTTATCTTTCTTTAACGTTTCTTTTTCTACTTCTTTAGCATAGATTTTATGCCATCCACTGTAATTCGTATTTGTTTCTTTAACCCAATCGCTAACTTCACCTTCTTTTAATTTTAAAGAAGCTGCTTTAAAGCTTTCCACATATTGTGTTGTATTGGTATCAATATAACCAATATAACCATTATTGGCAGCAGATGTTGTATCATCACTATATTTTTTTGCAACACTTTCAAATGAGTCGCCATTCGCTAATGCATCTTCTACTTCTTTGATCTTTTTTGCTTCATCATCTGTAGGTTTGTTAATATCTTTTACATTAATTAAAATATGAGATACGACACGTGGTTTTACAGATTCATAAACTGGATTAAATAAATCATCAAAATGTTTGTCAATATAATCTGTTTGAATTTTTTGCATCTTTGCGACAATAATACTGTATTTATCTAATGTTTCATATGAATAACCAAATGAAGATATTTGAGAATTTACATATTCTTTAATATTTTTTGCGCCACTTTGTGCCATTTGTGATTCCGCATTACTTAAAAAATTCTTTTCAAAGTTGCTAGCACTTTCTTTGATTTCTTTTGTTGTTTTTACACCTTGGTCAAAAACGGCAACTTGAAATTGTAAGGTTAATGCATTTTTTCCAGCACGATTATACAAATCTTTAAATAAATCATCAGCACTTACGCTTCCATCATTTTTAATGGTAGCAACGACTTCCTTCCCATCGATACTTTTACCTGGGATTTTTCCTTTGTTTGAATCAACCACAACATATACAAGAAATCCGATAAGTATAAGTGTGACTAAGACAACAAACCATTGTTTTTTTAGTAGTTCAATCATAAAGCCCTCCTAAGTTATTTCCGTATTATTATAAGGTATTTGATTGTGTATTGCAATTTATTGAGAACCATTTACGTATTTTTACGTAAAAGTTCATCTAAAAAACACATTGGTCGTTATAATTCATTAGGAAGTAATCGTTTTAATTGTGCATAAGATGAAAATTTGGTATGATAATACGCGTATGGAAAGGATGATTATAATGAGTTGTTTACATATTGAAAACCTACATGTTGATGTAGATGGTAAGGAAATATTGAAGGGGTTAACCCTTGACATAAATAGTAAGGAAACACATGCACTTATGGGTCCTAATGGGAATGGAAAGTCAACACTGCTAGCAGCTATTATGGGAAATCCTAAGTTTCACGTGAGTGAAGGTAGTATTACATTTGATGGTCAGGATGTTTTAAAGATGGAAGTGGATGAACGTAGTATTGCAGGTTTATTTTTAGGAATGCAATATCCAAGTGAAGTAAGTGGTGTTACCAATTCTGATTTCTTACGTGCTGCTTTAAATGCACGTAGTGAAAAACCGGTTCCTTTATTTACATTTATAAGAGAAATGGAAAAAACGATAGCATCTTTACATATGAAAGAAGACTTAGCACATCGTTTTCTAAACGAAGGATTTAGTGGTGGAGAGAAAAAACGTAATGAAATTGTGCAAATGAAATTACTTAAGCCAAAGATTGCGATGCTTGATGAAATTGATTCAGGACTAGATGTTGATGCTTTAAAGATTGTTGCTGATGCCATTATTGAGATGCAAGAACAAAGTGATTTAGGTTTGCTTGTGATTTCACACTATGCGCGTTTTTATGATTTACTAAAGCCTACGCATGCCCATGTGTTAGTTGATGGAAAGATTGTGGTTTCTGGTGGAAGTGAACTTGTTGAAAGAATTGATCGTGAAGGATATGATTGGATTGAACAAGAGTATCATGTACAAGTAGTACATGAAGAAAAGAAACAACCAGAATTATTAGGGTCATGTGCCGCTAATCTTGGTAAATGATATGGAATATACGATACAAAAAGATGGATTTAGTGAACTTGTATTAGAACAAGATGCAGATATGAATTGTACGATTGTAGTAGACAAACAACGGCACGCTTCACTATTGTTAACATATAGTGGAATAGACGTTAAACGTGTACTTAACATTCATGTAGGCAGAGATAGTACACTTACGTTAATGGTGAAAAATGAAGTATTAGCGCATTTAACACTAAAATTTCTTGCCAGTGTTGAAGCGAATGCATCACTTTCACTTGCTCTTTGTGAACTTAATCAAAATGAGGTAGACGTAGAAGGTACCATAAATTTAAAAGAGAATGGAGCTAGTACACTATTACGTAGTGCAACACTTGCTAGTAATCAAAAACATTTCGTATTGGAAGTGCAACATCATGCACCTTATACTAGTGGCATTATGGAACATTATGCCATTGTTAAAGAAACTGGTAATTATTTCATGCAAGCAACAGGTAAAATACGTAAAGGTGCCTATGGAAGTGCTTCTCATCAAACAACTAGAGTACTTACGATGAGTGAGAAACACAATAGTGAAGTGATTCCTTTGTTATTGATTGATGAGCATGATGTTAAAGCAAGTCACGCGTGTACGCTTGGACAACTTGACGAGCATCAATTATATTATTTGCAAACAAGAGGACTTTCTCGTGAACTTGCCTTAGGCTTGTTAAGTATTGGTTACATGATGCCAATAAGCGAAATGTTTGAAGATGAAGAAATTAATCAAAAACTGAAAAATGAAATCGAAATGAAGGTGGGTTTACATGCTTGATAACAAAAAAATTCGCAAGGATTTCCCAATGTTACAAAACAAAACAATGCAAAATCATCCTCTAGTTTATTTGGATTCTGGAGCGACAACGCTAAAACCACGAAAAGTAATTGATGCTGTTGTTTCCTATTATGAAAATGATGGAGCAAATGCACATCGTGGAGATTATGACTTAAGCTATCGTGTAGATGTAGAATATGAAAATACACGTAAAGATGTTGCACGTTTCTTACATGCGACTAGTGATGAAATCGTCTTTACGAGTGGCGCTAGTTTTGGGTTAAATTTAGTAGCTTATGGCTATGGACGAAAGTATTTACAAGAAGGCGATATTATTTTAACAACGCTTGCAGAACATGCTAGTTGTATTCTTCCTTGGATGCGTGTAGCTCAAGAAGTAGGTGCGCTCATTGAATATATTCCTTTAGATGAAGATGGCCGTTTAACCATTGAAAACTTTGAACAAATGATGAATGCCAATGTGAAAGTTGTAGCAATTGCCCAAATAACCAATGTATTAGGATATCTTGCGCCGATTAAAGAAATCTGTAAAATTGCTCATAAATACAATGCCATAGTAGTTGTTGATGGGGCACAAAGTGTACCACATATGATTGTTGACGTACAAGATTTAGATTGTGATTTTCTAGCTTTTTCAGCACATAAAATGTGTGGACCTACAGGAATTGGTGTATTATATGGTAAAAAAGTATTGCTTGATGCCATGGATCCTTTATTATTAGGAGGAGATAGCAATGCTCGCTATGATGCACAAGGACACATTCTATTAAAAGAAAGTCCCTATAAGTTTGAAAGTGGAACCCAACCAATTGAAGGTATCTATGGGCTACACGCAGCTATTCGCTATCTTGAAGATATTGGACTAGATAATATCCATGCCTATGAATTAGATTTGCATAAATATGCTGTTTCAGAAATGTTGAAAATGGATAATATCGAAGTATATAATCCTAACAATGATACCGGAATTATTACGTTTAATATTAAAGGTGTCTTTGCTCAAGATGGGGCAAGTTATTTTAATGCGAAAGGTATTGCGCTTAGAAGTGGTCAACATTGTGCTAAACTATTAAGTGAGACTTTAAAAAGTGAAGCAACGATTCGTGCAAGTTTTTATTTTTATACTTCAAAAGCAGATGTTGATGCATTTTTAGAGGTTTGTAAGGAAGCAACGTTAACAGCATGCTTAGATATATTTTTTTAGGAGGTAAATGATATGAATGATTATATGAATGATATAGTGATGTTACGTAATATTATTATGGATCATTATGAATATCCAAGGAATCATGAATTAAGTAAAGAGGAAGGCTATCATCAAAAACATATGGCATCATCTTCTTGTATTGATGATATTTATGTACAAACGAAAATTAAGGATGGAATCGTGGAAGATATACGTTTCGATGGTGTAGCCTGTACTATCTCCACGGCTTCCACTTCTATTATGAGCGAGTTATTACAAGGTAAAAGTATAGCGGAAGCAAGAGAAATCATTGATAATTATTATGCGATGATTGATCAGCGTGAATACAATCAAGAAAGCTTACAAGAAGCCGTTGCATTTAAGAACACTGGGAAACAAGCAAATCGCATTAAGTGTGCTACGATTGGCTGGCGTGCTATGCAAGAATTGATTGATGAAAGCGAGAAAACAAATGAATGATGAAATTCTAAAGGATAGCGAGTATCAATATGGATTTCATGATAAAGATACCAGTATATTTAAGACAAAACAAGGTTTAACAAAAGATACAATAAGGGAAATATCCGCTCTTAAAAAAGAACCAAAATGGATGTTGGATTATCGTTTACAAGCATTTGAACAATTTGAAAAAATGCCTTTACAATCATGGGGTCCTGATTTAAGTGCCTTACATTTTGAAGATTATACATATTATGTGAAACCTAGTGAACAAAGTGAAAAACGATGGGAAGATGTTCCTGATACAATCAAAGAAACGTTTGATAAACTAGGAATACCTGAAGCTGAAAAGGAGTTTTTAGCAGGGGTTACAACACAATATGATAGTGAAGCGGTCTATCATAATATGCTAGAAGAAGTAGAAGAAAAAGGGGTTATCTTTTTAGATAGTGATACGGCATTAAAACGTTACCCTGATTTATTTAAAAAGTACTTTGGGACATTGGTGCCTTTTAGTGATAATAAATTTGCGGCTTTAAACAGTTGTGTTTGGAGTGGTGGTAGTTTTATTTATGTTCCTAAAGGTGTAGTGCTTGAAAAACCTTTACAATCCTATTTTCGTATTAATACAGAACGGATGGGACAGTTTGAAAGAACTTTAATTATTGTTGATGAAGGTGCAAGTATTCATTATGTAGAAGGATGTACGGCACCTACTTATTCTAAAGATTCACTTCATGCAGCAGTTGTTGAAATATTTGTGCATAAGAACGCTACTTGTCGTTATTCAACTGTGCAAAACTGGAGTAATAATATTATTAATTTAGTTACAAAGCGAGCTAAAGTATTGGCACATGGTAGTATGGAATGGATTGATGGAAACATTGGTTCTGGTATCAATATGAAATATCCAGCGTGTGTGTTAGCGGAAGAATACGCCAAAGGTACATGTATCTCAATTGCTGTAGCGAGTGCTCATCAAGTGCAAGATGCGGGCGCTAAGATGATTCATTTAGCACCACATACCTATAGTAATATTATATCAAAATCAATTTCTAAAAAAGGTGGAGAAGTCAACTATCGAGGTCTTGTTTATCATGGAGCTTTCGCATCTTATGCGAAAAGTAAAGTGGAATGTGATACCTTGATTTTAGATAAAGCATCACGAAGTGATACGATTCCAACGAATCGTTCACAAAATTTAACTTCTCAAATTGAACATGAAGCAACGGTGTCTAGCATCAGTGAAGAACAATTGTTTTATTTAATGTCTAGAGGATTGCGTAGAGAACAAGCTAGTGAAATGATTGTTATGGGGTTCTTAGAACCGTTTACACGTGAGTTACCTATGGAATATGCAGTTGAATTAAATCAATTGTTAAAGCTCGATATGAGCGAATCAATCGGTTAATGAAAGCCACTATACGAAAAAAAATGCTAGCATTCAGAGCTCAATTAAGTGCACAAGAAGTACAAATAAAGAGTGAACAAATAACGCAATTTGTGAAGCCTTACCTCCATGCATGTGTAGGAAGTTATGTAGCAATTGATCATGAAGTGGATCCAATTGCTTGTAAAAGTGAAGTCAACGCGTATCCTAAAATATATGCAGATAATACAATTCGTTTTTTTAAAGTAGATGAACATACGAAGTATGAAAAAAATAAATACGGCATACTTGAACCTGTTGATGGCTTTGAAGTAGATCCTAGTGAAATAGCTGTTTTATTAATACCATTGGTTGCTTTTGATGAAGAACTTCATCGTTTAGGGCACGGCAAAGGGTATTATGATCGCTATTTGAAAAATTATAAAGGAATTCGGATTGGACTTGCTTATGAATGCCAAAAAGTAGCAAGTATTCCTTGCGAAGAACATGATGAAAGTTTAGATATGATCGTTACAGAAATGAAAATATATCATCGAAAAGACAATTGAAAAATTGTTTTTTTCTTTGCTAATAATAACTTAGTCAAACAAAAATATGTTATAATTTACGAGGTTATGTTAAGGAGTTGGTTATGATGCTTAAATATAAAATAGTTGGAATTATACTAGCGAGTGCACTGGTTCTCTTTATTATCCAACTCTTTCCATTTTCTTTATATGCGAATACTTCTAGTGTTGATAAAGGAATAGAAGTACTAGATACATTAGCTAAACGTGATCAACAAACAATTGAACAAGAGATACAAAGGGTTCGTAGTCAGCAAAAACTTGTTGATTTACCTTCTTTAGCAAATCGTTTTTCATCTTCACTGATTATGGGAGATTCCTTATGTGAAGCATTTCTTGACTATAATTTAATAAATCCTAGTAATGTGATAGCACTGAGAGGAAAACGTGCAGATAATATTGATCAAGAAATACAAAAAGCAATTGGTCTAACACCGCAAAATATTTTCTTAGGTTATGGCATGAATGATATTGAATATTGGCGCGGACTTCCAGAAAAATTTATTGAACATTATAAAGTACAAATTGATAAGTTACAAAAAGCTTTACCAAATACTAAAATATATATTAATTCTTTGATTCCTAGTACACCAAAAGCTGTTCGTGATATTCCTGTATATAAAGAATATAAAAATTATAATGCTGCATTAGCAAAAATGTGTAAAGAAGAGAATATTACTTTTATCGATAATACGAAGATTGTTGACTTTAATAAGGACGAAATATATGAAATGGATGGAGTACATCCTAAATATGCGTATTATCCAATATGGTTAGCGCATATGGCTAGTGTCGCAAAATTGTAGGAGGTTTTAGTTATGCGTAAAATTGTATATGTATTGGGACTCTGTTTACTCTCACTAGCGTGTATTTATCCATTCTTACGCGTACGTCCACAAGTGGCTACTAAAGAAGTTGAAACACAACTTGTAAAGTTAGCAAATACCAAAGAATTTAAAAAAGAAGATCTAGCATTTCTTCGTAAAAATTATAACTTACACGCGAGTGATTATTCCTATACAAGTATTTATGGAAGTGTTTCAGCTATGGAAGTAAATGAAATTGCTTGTATTCGTGTAATAGATAAAAGTCAAAAAGAAACTGTTTTAAAAAGTTTAAAAAAACGTCAGGATGATCAATACAAAGCATTTCAAGGATATGCTCCAAGACAAAGCAAACTTGTTAAAGAAGGACAAATTTTTGAAATGGGAGACTATGTCTTTTTGCTAATTCATCAAGATGCAAAAGGGATGCAAGAACAAATTGAAGATTTATATTAGAAGGAGTGAGGAGTATGTCATTTAATAGTATCTTTTTTATCTTCACTTTTTTACCATGTATTTTAATTCTGTATTATGTGGTACCAACTACTTTTAAAAATTATGTACTACTTTTCATTAGCCTTTGCTTCTATGCTTGGGGTAATGTTAGTACGATGCTCTTTTTATTGTTCTTTATTTTGTTGAACTATTATTTTGGATTACGCATTGAAGCAGGTGTTGGTAAACATCGTAAAACAAGAATACTAGAAGGTATCATAGTGAATGTTGTAGTGCTTGCTTATTTTAAGTACTATGGTTTTTTCTTAGATACGTTATTTAGTTTTTTTCCTAAAGCACCTTCCTATGAACTGTTTCCCATCCCTTTAGGAATTTCATTTTTTGTATTTCAAATCATAGCATATTTAATAGATGTATATAATAAGCGAATGAAAGCAGAACATAATTTAATAAACTTAGCATTGTTTATATCTTTTTTTCCAAAGTTAATTATGGGACCAATTGAACGCTATGGAAATTTTGCAAAACAAATAAAGAACCATCCAACAAACTTTGAACTTATTGAAAAAGGTTGTGGAAAGTTCATGGTAGGATTAGCACAAAAAGTTATTTTAGCAAATACTCTCGCTCAAGTTTGGTTAACTTGTGCGAAAGGAAATATTAGTATGATAAGTGCTTGGTTAGGTATTTTGGCATTTAGTCTACAATTGTACTTTGATTTTCAAGGCTATACCCAAATGGCCATAGGTCTTGGTAATATGTTTGGCTTTGAATTGAGTGAGAACTTTAATTATCCTTATTTAGCAAAGAGTATTAGTGATTTTTGGAGACGCTGGCATATGACATTGAGTTCTTGGTTTCGTGATTATGTCTATATTCCTTTAGGAGGAAATCGTTGTCGTATAAGAAGACAGATATTCAATATTCTAGTTGTTTGGGGACTTACAGGTCTATGGCACGGTGCCAATTGGAATTTTATTGTTTGGGGATTATATTATGGAGGACTTTTATTGTTAGAAAAATATGTGTTCAATAAAAGAATAGAAAGTATTCATCCGTTTATTAGACACGTAGTTACACTTTTACTAATAATGATCGGATGGGTCTTCTTCGCAAGTGAAAATCTAGCTGTAGCACTTGGCTATCTAGGCTCTTTATGTATGATGAGAGGGAATGCTTTCATAGATAGTACAAGTATCGTTATCTTAAGAGACTATGGTTTCTACTTTATTGTAGCCATGATTGCTTGTACATCAATAGGTAAGAATATAATGGTGAAAATGAGTAGTGCTTTGAAGAGTGAACTATGGTACTTGAAACCAATTGCTACTGCTTGTTTCTTTTTACTAATGATTGCTTTTTTAATGTCAGATACCTATCAATCATTTTTATACTTTAAATTTTAGGGAGAGGAGAAACTATGAAAAAAATGAAAACTTTGTTTAAAAAAAGTGGAATTAGTATAACTTTTTTTCTGATTATTATCATTTTTTTAGTGAGTGGACGCTTGCTTCAACCACAAAGTTTCTCGCTACGTGAAAATCGAGTTTTACAACAAAAGCCGACATTTACGATGGCTAATTTTATAAATGGTAATTATCAAAAGGATATGGAAACATATCTAAACGATCAATTCTTGGGTCGTTCAACGTTTGTTGCTATGAAAACAAAACTAGAACATAAGCTTGGCAAAGATAATTTTCAAGATATTATCATTGGGAAAGACGATGAATTATTTCAAAATATTCCCTTACCAACACCAGCGGTTGTTACTATGAAAAGTAATTGTATAAATACTTTTGTCAATGCACATGAAAATATCACATTTTCAATGATTATTGCGCCCAATAAAGCAAGTATCTTAGGTAAAAAACTACCAGAAAGTAGTCAACATCTTGATCAAAAAGAAGTACTTGCTAATTTCCAAAAACAACTTGCTACTCGTGTTTCATGGATTGATGCGTATAGTGTCTTATCTAAATTACAAAATGAGGATATTTATTATCGTAGTGATCATCATTGGACAACAAAGGGAGCACACAGTGTATTTAGTGAATGGGAAAAAACGATGTTTGATGAAGTTAGCCCACTTACGTATACATCACATGTTATTGCCAATGATTTTTTAGGTAGCTTGGCGAATGCTAGTGGTTACTATGAAGGTAAAAAAGATGCTATTGAAATATATACAAGTGAGGATGAACCTAGTTATATTGTGCAATATGAAGAAGAAAAAACAAAAAGTACATCACTATATGATGTAAATAAAGCGAAAAGTGCCAATCCCTATGATGTTTTTCTATCTGGGAATCATCCACTAATAAAAATAAATACCAATGTAAATAATACGAAGCACTTGCTTATCTTAAAGGATAGCTATGCGAATAGTATGCTACCTTTCTTATTGCCTTACTATAATGAAATAACAATTGTTGATGCACGTTACTATTATGGTGATATAGAAAAACTGATAGAAGAGCGAGCTATTAGTGATTGTTTATTCCTTTATAATGCCAATACGTTCTTTTCTGATGAATCTTTACAAGAACTTTTATACAAAAAGTGATATACTAAAACATATAAAAGGAAAGAGTGTACATATGACAATTGCGAATCACGCGAATACCTTAAGTTATGTTGTTTATAAAAAAATATTAATTGATATTTATAATCGTAAGTATATTCCTAATGAGAAAATGCCTACATTATATCAATTTTGTGCGCTTTATAATGTTGGGCGAAATACAATTCGAAGTGCACTGAGCAGACTAGAAAAAGAAGGGATTGTTTCTAATGAAAAAGGTCGCAATACCATCCTTTTATTAGATATTGATAATCGTGTTTATCAAGAAACTTATATTGATGAACTTGTTGCTCATCGTAGCTTTTATGATAGTGTTTACGACACGTTAAGTATTATGATGCCAGATTTAATTATTATAAGTCTGCATAAAGCAACACAACAACAACAAATTGATATTTTAAACAGTGTTCGCGAAAGTCTAAATGAAAACTGTGCAACTTATCGTATTTATAATTTAACGGAGATTTTCTTGTGTCTTGTTTCTTATTTAAATAATCCAATTGTATCAGATTTTCTTGATAATCTAATGCGTTACAAATTTTATCCGATTGAACGTATTGAGGAAGTAGCAAACATGCGTATTCAAATAGATAACGAAGCTACTTCTATCTTTCATTACCTTAAAGACTTCTTTACAGAGCCAAATGAATTGGCTTTAAAAGCTGAAATTCAAACACTATATAAGTATGGGAAAGAATTAACAAATACATACATTGATCATTTTCATCGAAAAAGCAATATACAAACACATATCAATTTTGAATGGTATAGCAATCGTAAACAAGAATACTTATATTCACAAATTGTATTGGATATTTTAGGGAAAGTAATTGAAGGCGTATATACTACTGGAGATAAAATACCATCGATAGAACACCTCGCCAAACAATATGATGTTTCTTTTCGTACATCTAGAAAAGCAATTGATGTATTACAAAGTTATGCAGTAATTGAAACAATAAATGGTAAAGGCAGCTATATAAAAATCGAAAATTATAAACAGAATAAAAAAGCGTTTAACCTTATATTAAACGACAACATCCAATACTATCATTACTTTATAGAATTTATGAAATTTGTTTTACATAGTCTAATACCTATTTACTTACCAATTTTAGGTGATCATGACTATAATGAGATGGTGCTTTATGCGAAAAATATGAAAGTATTTCGTTTTGAACCAATACGAGATAAAGTATTTGGACTTAGCAATCCTATTTTTAAGTTGATCAATCAAGAATATGAAAAAGCAACCATTTGGAATATGTTTGTTCCGATGATGTTAGAAGTAAATAGTCTTGGTTATGATTTTGCTGCTCAACGTGGTGATATATTAAAAGCTTTAGAGATTAAAGACATAGATGCAATTATCGCAAGTGTTGATTTAATGAGCGATGTATCCATGGAAATTACACAATATTTTATGCAGAATAAAGACTAAGGGAAAAAGTCATTTATACATTATGTATATGTGACTTTTTTCTAACAATTAGTGTAAAATTATGACGAATTACAATATAAAACTTCAATTTTGGAAAGAATAGTATTATACTATAGATTGAAGAAGGGGAGTGCTATCATGAATGAAAATAATACATTATATAATCAAGTATACCAACATATTTTGAATGATATTTATAATGGAAAATATAACTTTCATGATAAAATTCCGACTCTAGAACAACTTGGCGTTAAATATGGGGTAGGACGAAATACGTTACGTTCAGCACTTCAATTATTAGAATCTAATGGTTTTATAGCAACAGAAAAAGGATCCAATGCGGTTGTTATTTTTGATTTTCATAATGAGGAACATAATCATATGTTTTTGGAGATGTTAGCGAGTAAAAAAGATAGCGTATCAGATGTTTTTCAAACACTAGGCTTGTTAATGCCAAATATTAGTATTAAAAGTATTCAAAACGCAAGTGAAGAACAACGCAAAGAAATTAATAGATTAATTAAACAGCTTGCTAAAGATACTTCGATTCAAGATGAGAATGCTTTAAGAGAAGAATTGATGAAGATTTACTTATATGTATTTTCTATTTTAGAAAATGATTTGATTGTGGATATGTTTCGTTCCATTATGGACTTTATTTTCTTTCCATTGCCGTTACAAGATCGTGAACATGGAGGTTTACAATCTAATATTAAGATGATAAAAATGGTGTTAAGTCAAATGCTATCATTCATTATGAGTGGAAATATAAAGATGTTAGGAAAAGCAATTCGTGTATTTTGTAATATTTATGAAAAAATAACTATAAAATATATGGTTTCTGTAAGCAATCACATTACGGTTAACAAAGTAATAGATTTTAATTGGAAATTAAACCCCAATACTGAATTATTATATGTAAAAGTTTTAACAAAAATTTTAATTGATTTAGATAGGGGAGAATATAAACCAAATGATTTATTACCTTCTATTGAACAACTCTCCACACGTTATGATGTTTCACCACGTACCATTCGTAAGACAATTAAAATTCTAAATGAATTAAATGTTGTGAAAACAATGAATGGAGTAGGTAGTAGAGTTGTCTTTAAACAAAATCAAGAACAATCTCTTTTACAAACTTTTTCCTTATATAACAACTTGAAAGTGTATTATGAAGCATTAGAATTATTAGGTTTTATCGTAGAAGCAACTTGTCCAGATGCTTTCCATTCTATGAAAGAGGAAGATATACAACATATTATTAATGAAATAGAAACAAGTGAGTTATTTACGTTAACGAGTATTATTGAGTATTTGAAATCTACAATGACACCAAGTATGCAACTCATCTTAAATGAAGTAAGAAAACAGATGATTTGGAATATGTTTATTCGTTTAATTGCAGAAAAAAATCAATATTCCATGGATTTCTCCCAAGACAAAGAATTGCTATTAGCTGCTTTAAAAGAGAATAAAAGAAAGAATGCAGTTCATATTATTAATTCCATTCTTGAAAGAGCTTGTATCTTAACTAAAAAAATATTTATTCTAGAAGCATGACAACTTGTGTGCTTTTTTTATGTTATGGAGGTCTAACATGATAACAACCTTATCATTTGATGTATTTATATCGAAAATTTACAATTTTGTGCGTTTATAAGCAAAATAATAGGAAATTGTAAAATTATCCCTTGAAAAAACAAAGTAACCATACTATACTTATATAGAAGTACCACATAGTGCAAGCTTGGGGATCCAAATACTTACTGATTTTTATTTGATACTTTTATAATAAGAAAGGAGTCGTAAAATGAATGCAGTAATCGCAGGGGAAATTGATCATAATGAAATTCACCCTTTTGTTTCAAAAAAACAAAAAGCTATATATGCGATGATACCATATTATCATCATGCAGTTATTTTGGGGGACTCAGTAGCAGAATCAATATTAGATTTTAGGTTATTACGCAAGAATAGTGTGGTTGCTAAACGAGGAAGATGTGTTGATCAAAGTGATGGGGACGTATTAACAGCAATTAGTTATCAGCCTAAATATGTATTTATGGAGTATGGTAAAAATGATATTACCCATTTTGGTGGTAATCATGAGGTCTTTATTAAAGCTTATACAAAACAAATTTCATTAATATTAAGGACGGTACCAAAGGTTCAAATATTTGTTAATTCTATCATTCCAATGCGTCACGATATTGTTGAAAAAATTGGAGGAGTTGAAGTATTTGAATGTTTTAATGAAGGATTAAAACGGATGTGCGTTGAACTAGGTGTTGGTTTTATTGATAATAGCGAATTATTAGATTGGGATGAAGATGTCTATGAATTTGATGGAATACATCCTAAATATCCATATTACCCAAAGTGGTTAATACATATGGTTGAAGTTGCACAAATTGAAGCTAGTGAAGAATAAAAAGACATGGCGGTGTCTTTTTTTTTGGTATATTTGCAAATACGTAACATAGGATATAACGAGGTTGATACCAAATGAAAAAAGTATTTTTGATTTGTTTGAGTTTTTGTTTATCTTGTTCATTAATTGGGATTCATGCAGAAGAAAGTGAATTAGCACAAAGTGCAAAAGGCGCCTATTTAATGGAGTATATGAGTGGTAAAGTGATTTATAAGAAAAATGAAACGGATAAATTATATCCTGCTAGTATGACAAAAATGATGGGGTTATTATTGATATTTGAAGGACTTCATCAACATAAAATTACGATGCATGATAATGTTACCACGAGTAGTTTTGCAGCTAGTATGGGAGGTAGTCAAGTATTTTTAGAACCCAATGAGGTGATGAGTGTTGAAGATATGTTAAAAGCCATTTGTATTGCTTCAGCAAATGATGCTATGGTTGCTATGGGTGAGAAACTAGAAGGAACGAATGATCATTTTGTTAAAAAGATGAATGAAAAAGCAAAAGAATTAAAACTAGAAAAAACTAATTTTACAAATGCTACAGGATTACATGATCCTAATCATTACTCTTGTGCAAAAGATATGGCACTTTTAGCAAGAGCCTTGTTACAAGTGGGTGGAGATGAACTTTTAAAGTTTACATCAACCTACGATGCCTATATTCGTGAAGATAGTGAATCTAAGTTCTGGTTGGTAAATACCAATAAGTTATTAAAACAATATGAAGGTGTTGATGGGCTAAAAACAGGATTTACAGCAGAAGCACTCTCTTGTATTAGCGTGAGTGCAAAACGTGATAACTTACGTTTAATAGCTGTTGTGATGGGAGAGCCTACCAGTAAACAAAGAAATGAAGAAATTAAACAAATGCTAGATTATGGATTTTCTCAATATGCACAAGGGTTACTGTATGGACAAGGGACAAAATTTAAAAGTATTGATGTAGAAAATGGAAAACCTAATCAAGCAAAAATTATAGCTTTAAAAGATGCTGTCTATATCTTTAAAAAAGGGGAAGAACCTAAAGAAAAAAACAAAGAATACGTCATCACTAAAAAAAATCCACCATATAAAGCAAAAGAAGCAATCGGTTATTTAAAAATAACAATGAGTGATAACTACTCCATGGAAGTACCTATTGGACTAGACACAAATGTGGACACATTAACATATTTTGATATCTTGAAGAAAACAATACGAGAAGTTTTTGTATAGAATATTTTTTAAGACACAGAATAACTCAAGAAAAGAGGGATTGTATGTCATTCATTTTAACATTGATCATTATCGTCGGTATTTTCTTTTTAGTAACCTTATTAATAGCTTTATTAAAAGTCAGTCATATATCAGATTTAAGTGCTGGATATGATGAAGAATATAGTACTGATTTAGATGAAGAAAATCCAGATGGAGCATAGCGATATGCTCTTTTTTTGTCGTTAAAACACTAGCTTTGTCGAATATCAACCACGCAATTTATAAGTGTGATAACATGTTCGTTATGGAGGGATGCACATGAAACATCAATATATCGATAACACTCTATATTTCTATTTTTATGGGGATTTAGATAACCTAACCGTTATGAATTTGAAACAAATATGTATTGACTTAATTGAAAAATATAAGCCCAACGTAGTAAAACTAGACTTTGAAGAAGTAACGTTTGTAGATAGTACAGGGATAGGTTTTGTATTAGCACGTTATAAACAATTACAAAAAATCAATGCAAAGCTAGAAGTATGTAATTTATCAAAAGTAAATCAAACATTATTTAAGATGTCTGGTATTTTTCAAATTATAGAGCATACGAGAAACGGGGTAAAATTATGAATCAAATGAAACTAGAATTTGCTAGTAATTTAGAGAACGAATCATTTGTTAGAACAAGTGTGGTGGCTTTTTTAATGCCATTAAACCTTACAATGAACGATGTTATGGAAATTAAGACGATTCTTGCAGAAGGCGTTGTGAATGCCATGATTCATGGATATGCAAATACGATTGGAATGATTATGGTGGCTGTAAGCTATGATGAAGAAGAAATTCAGATAGAAATACGTGATGAAGGTGAAGGTATTGCTGATAGCAAACAAGCGATGCAACCACTATATACAAGTAAAGAAGAACTAGAACGTAGTGGGATGGGCTTTACCATTATGCAAACGTTTGCTGATGAATTTGATATGATTACGAGTATTGGAAAAGGAACAAGTTTGTACATTAAGAAAAGAATAAAACATGGAAACATTGTTCAGTAATGAAGAGCTAATTAGACGAATACAAAAAGGTGACGAAGAAGCAAAGAGTATCTTTGTAAAACAAAACAGTGGATTAGTCTATTCCATAATAAAACGTTTTTCAACAAAACGGATTAGTTCTGAAGACTTGTTTCAAATCGGTTGTGTTGGTCTGATGAAAGCTCTGAATAATTTTGATACAACGTATCAAGTAAAGTTTTCTACATATGCAGTTCCCATTATTATGGGAGAGATAAAACGTTTTTTTAGGGATGATGGAAGTATGCGGATATCGCGTTCTTTAAAAGAAGGATATCTACAAATGATTAAGGTAAAAGAAACCTTGGTACAACGCTATCATCAAGAACCTACCTATACACAAATAGCAAAAGAAATGGAACTAGATGTAAGTGATGTAATTCTAGCATTTGAAGCAAATCAATTTATATATTCGTTAGATGAAACAATTTATGAAAATGACGGTTCACCTATTTTATTAGAAGATAAAATAGGGAATCCTAAAGATGAAGATGTGGTTATGAAGGTATCTTTACGTGATGAAATACAACGTTTAGAACAACGTGAACAATTACTTCTCCACTACCGTTATGATTTGTCTATGAAACAAGAAGAAATAGCAAAACGTTTAGGAATTTCACAAGTACAAGTATCACGTTTAGAAAAGAAAATTCTTAAAAGTTTGAAAGATAAACTAGAAGTAGTTAGTTAGATTTAAGCTTCAACACATCACTTGTTAAGTGATATGGTAATGTGATATAATTAGCACTCAAGATAGAAACGGATGTGTAAAAATGTCATTATCAAGCTTATATATGATGAATGAAACAGAGATTGAAAACTTAGCAAATACTTTAGCGGAGAATTTTTTTGATGATGATTTATACTGCTCAGTGTTTAGGAATGAACAAAAAAGAAGCGTTGCATTAGAACATTTTTTCAAACATTACATAAAATTGATTAAGCCATATAGCACTTTTGTTGCGGATAGTAAAGATTTAAATTGTGTCATGATTGTATTTAATTCTAGTATTGAAGAAGGGACACCCTATGCTTTGCGTGTTTTTTGGATGAGTGTAAAATTGGTATTCTTATTGTTGCGCTATCGTTCATGGAACATCATTCCTCATGTAGTAAGTGGTCTTGATATGTTTACAAGTAGATGGGTGAAAGAGTTTGTTATAGGAGATTATTATCATCTAGACTTTATATTTACAAAAAAAGATCAACGAAATAAAGGCTTGGCAAGTAATCTTATCTCACATTTAGTAAAAGAGGCAAACAATAAGCAATTTGATTTGACCATGGAAACGCATCATGAAGAAAATCTAGAACTATATGAAAAATTAGGCTTTGTCTTAATGAGTAAAATGAGTCATGAAGATTATAAAGTTACACAATACAATCTATTACTTAAATACAAAAGAGGGAATAATTCATGAATACAAAATATAGAATACAGGCTTTTTGGAAATACTTTATCAGTATTCAAAAAGATTTAGAAGAAAGTTTACGCACGAATAATACGAATGAGTTAAAACGTATAAATACGGATATGAATGAAAAACTGAAAAGTGTTTGTGGGTGTGGCGTGGAAGTAGAAATGAATGAAACAGGTTTCTATGAAATGACATTTGCGACAGGTGGTAATAAAACAGCACAAATTGTTGCGGCAGTATTAAAAAAAGATGCTCCTAAACAACTTGCAGATAACTGGATTATCAATGCATTTCGTCCACCATTAAGTGAAAAAGCGATGCATACGGTTTTCAATAGTACAGAAAAACAATACAGTGGTGTTGATTTTAAAGTATATTATACAATTGTTGATGCAACCAAAACCTTAGAACTAAAAGTGTACTGTGAAGGTCTTGTTGGTATGGACTCAGACTATCGTGATCAATTGGTTGCTTATATGCTAGAACTTTTCATAGGTGAACTAGAATTTGAAGCACGTATTTCGCATGTGGAAGTAATTGATGAAGAAAGTGATGAAGAGAACGTTTGTTTATTACCTAATTTATATGAAGATATCTGCGATATTATTATTGAGCGTGAATGGCATGAATATCAAGATCCTTTGTCTATTTATGTTGCTTACAAACTAGATAAAAAACCAGTAAGTGATACATTGCATAACGATCGTTTACTTATTGTGACGACACATCCACAACTACAAGAAGAACTTATAAACAAAGAATATGTTACTAGCAAAGAATTTGTTTCTTTAGGTGGAACCTATGGTTACTTGTATTATGAAGTACTATATGAAGATGAAAAAGAAGCTATATTAAGACAACAATTAGAAAAAGAAATTCATGATTTATTATATCCATTATCGATTGCGAGAACAATCGGTGGTGCTATAGGTATTCATTATTCTTATATCGATGTAGCGATATTTGATAAAGATGCGTTTAGCTTAGCGCTAGAAAAAATGAATAAAAAAATGAAATTTAAGATTTACTATAAAAGTGTTGGTGATGAATAAGAATTCTCTTATTCATCTTTTTTAATGAAGAAGTAACATAAACAAAACATGTTGATACTATACTGATAATAGGTGATAAAGATGTTAACAACGATATTTGAAGCACTTTCTAATGCACTGTGTTATGTTGGATATATTCGTAGTAATTCTTTCTTACAACCCTTAGAAGCAAGCGAAGAAGCGAAATGTATAGGATTGTTAAAGGAGCATAATGTTGAAGCTAGAAATAAATTGATTGAACATAATTTAAGATTGGTTGCTCATATTGTAAAAAAATATGATATAAAGAAAGAACAAACAGAAGATTTGATTAGTATTGGTACGATTGGATTAATTAAAGCAATTGATTCTTTTAAACCTGAAAAAGGTCATAAGATTACAACCTATGCATCAAAGTGTATAGAAAATGAAATCTTAATGTATTTACGTAGTTCAAAGAACTATTTTCAAAATGTTTCATTAAATGAACCTATTGCCACCGATAAAGATGGTAGTGAAATAACTTTGATTGATGCCATTGGTGCACCAGTTCAAATGAGTGTAATCGACACCATGATGATGAATGATAATATCGCAAAACTTAAAAGACACATCCATGTATTAGATGAAAGAGAGTTAGAAATAGTAACAAAGCGTTTTGGTTTATATGGTTGCGAAGAAGAAACCCAACGTGAGATTGCTAATGAATTGCATATTTCTAGAAGTTATGTTTCTAGAATTGAGAAACGAGCTTTTATGAAAATATATCGAGAATTTCAAAAAGAAGAAAAGAAAAAAGAGAAAAAACATAATACGCAATAAAGAAGCAACTACCAAGGCAGTTGCTTCTTTATTGGGTTACAGCTTTTTAAGATATTTTTTGGTTTTAAATGAAATAAGAATGGATAGTAAAGCTGCAATGAACACAATCATATAGGGGATGTTAGAAAACTTATCAAATAAGATACCATACATGGATTGCCCGATGGGGTAAGAACACATAACAATCATGGTAACAAATGAACTTACTTTTCCTAATAATAGATGAGGAGTTGTTTGTTGGATAAAGGTCTGGATATAAATGTTGAAAATAGTAGCAAATAAGATAGCTATAGTACTAGAGAATAAAACAATTAGAAAGCTTATCTTGTTGTTGGTTAATAATAAAGCGGCTCCTAAAGGAATAAGACAAAGACTAGCATATACTAAAACTTGGTACATATTCTTAATGGTAAAGTGTTTGTTGAACAAGGGGATAAGTAGACTACCAATAATAGTACCAATACCCAAGGCACTTTGTAAGTAACCATAGTATTGTGGGGGAAGTTTTAAAATTATATTAGAAATAATAGGTAAACCAACACTCATTAAACAAGATAGTACAAGATTTAGTGAAGCACAAACAAGTAACATTTTCGCAAGTATCGGTTGTTTGTGAAGAATGAAATTCATACCTTCTTTTAAATCAAGGTAGGCGATGCGCATCGGTTGCGAAGTTGTGCTTTGTTTAACGAAGGGAATATGCATGATGCATTCTATAATAGCAGATAGGAAAAAAGCTAGTGAAGCTATCCATAACAAGGTTGTAAAAGGTAAAACACTATACAAGATACCGCCTAATAAAGGACCTAGAAGATTTGCTAATGCATTGACTTGTACAACAACACCATTTGCTTGCATCAAGTCTTCTTCTTGACATAACGAAGGAATACTTGCACTTACACTTGGTTGATAACAAGCCTGAATAACGGATAATACAATCATAGCAATCCCAATCCAATAGATGGGAAGAGAAGGCGTTATATACATTGAAAATAGGAAAATAAGTGCAGCTGTTAGAAAATCTAGGGTTAACATCATGCGCTTTTTACTGATGCGATCAGCAAGCAGTCCTCCTAGTGGCGATAATAGGATAGTAGGTATGATTGAAATAGCTAAAATTGTCGCAAATGCAGTTGGTGAATTTGTGGTATCTAGTACATAAAGTGATAATGAAAATCGTAAAATTGCATTGCCAAATAATGAAATAATTTGCCCAATGATCATGAGGGTAAAATCTTTGTGGAATAGTTTATGTTTCATAAGTAGTCTCCTTTTGATTTATAATACCAACCGTTGGTATGTATATAGGCATAAGGCAAGCTGTCAATTTGACAGCTTAACTTGAGAGGATAATATGAGTATAGTAGGTAATCATTAGGGTTTCGAGTTCATCATTCAGAATTGGTATTCCCATACGTTCACAAAGTTTACGAAGATAATGTACCTTAGCACTCATATCTTCTACTTTTTTTGAAGCAATGGGAGAATATATCCAAATGTTCATAAGAAACGATAACAATGAAGCAGTGCTTTTGGCATCTTGTACATCAATACTGGAATCTTTTATGCCAAGCTCTATAAAGGGTAAAATAGCATTCGTGTTATCATCATTTTCTTTGGCTTGCATAACGAATAATAAAGGATCGTTCATCAGCTTTAAAGATAAGATATCAATGTCCTTTTTTGGTTCATCACTCAATTGTAGCCTTAGAATTTCTTGTATTTTTTCTAAGCCATTGGTAGTGGGGTCTTTTAAGAGAACGCTAAAGTCATAGCCACCATAGAAAGTGGAACATATCGCGATAGCAATTTCTTCTTTACTTTTGAAATGATGGTAGATAGCTCCTTTAGACATACCCAAAGCATTCACAATATCTTGGATTGTTGTTTTTTCGTATCCTTTTTCAGAAAACAAGTGGAGCGAAACATCTAATATTTTCGCAATTGTTTTTTCAGGATATTTATTTCTAGCCAACTTACTCACCTCACATACATACTAACGGTATGTATGTACTATAACATAACTAAGTTATCATGTAAAGTCGCTTTTTCAAAACAAACGCTACACGCACACTCTAAAGTATGTTAAAATACTAATGTTGAATTTTAAAGGAGAAAATGCACATGTTAAAAATGTTTACCCCCAACTATTATATCCATAACTATTCTGCATTACGTGTAGAGTATTTAAAGGAACATAATATTCAAGTTTTGTTATGTGATATTGATAATACACTTGTTCCTCATGATGTGGCACATCCTGATAAACAAGCATTGGCATTTATTCAAAGAATTCAAGAGAGTGGAATACAGATGGCTTTTGTCAGTAATAATGTGGAAGAACGTGTTATGACATTTGCGAAAGGGTTAGATATTGCAAGTTATCCTTTTGCACTAAAACCATTACCAAAAACATATAAAAAAGCAATCCATGATTTCCATGTGGATCGCTCACATATTGCCGTTTTAGGTGATCAATTAATGACAGATATACTAGGTGCTAATTTAGCACAATTACACACGATACTATGTGCACCTTGTGTGCAACGGGATTTATCATTTACGAAGTTCAATCGTATTTTTGAAAGTTTTGTGTTTTATTTACTAAAGAAAAGCAAACGATTGACGAAAGGAGAATTTGATGAGTAAAATATGTAAAGGTTGTGGCGTTGTTTTACAAACAGAAGATAAAACAAGTATAGGGTTTACTCCAAAAATAGAAGCAGATTATTGTCAACGATGTTTTCGTATTCGGCATTATGATGATGTTGTAATTTCGATGAAACAAGGAATTGATAGCGATGTTGTTTTAAATAAGATTAATAAACTTGATGCACTTATTCTTTGGGTAGTAGATTTGTTTGATTTTGAAGCAAATATGGTAAGTGGTATGAATCGTCACTTAAGTGGGAAAGATATTATTTTAGTGGCAACGAAACGTGATATTTTACCAGATACGGTGGGGAATGAAAAACTATCTCAATTTATGGTAGCGCGTTTAAAAGAGTTGGGTATTTATGTGAAAGGTATTATTATTTGTGGAGATTTAGTAAAACATGCAAATGATGAATATAATGATTCTATTGAACAAGTAGAAAAAGGTATTGATAAATTTCGCAAAGGACGCGATGTTGTCGTTATGGGAATGGCGAATGCGGGAAAAAGTACATTGTTGAATGCGTTATGTCATAATGCAGATTTAACAACTTCACGTCATCCTGGAACGACACTCGATTTTAATGAAATAAAACGTGAGGATTATGTACTTTATGATACACCAGGACTGACTCGTTATGATTCTTTATTAACACATATTGATGATTCCTTATTGAAGAGTATTATTCCTTTAAAACCATTAAAAGCACGTGTTTATCAATTACGAGAAAATCAAACATTATCTTTAGGTGGCTTGGTTCGGTTGGATTTAATAGGATGTTCTCAAGTAAGCGCAGTAGCTTACTTTAGCGAACGTTTAAATATTCATCGTTCTAAGCAAGAAAATGCGGATGCTTTGTGGGAACAGCATTTTAATGAATTATTAGCACCAGTATTAGACGAAAAAGTAAGTGATATGCAAGTATATGAATTTTCTAACATTCATGAAAAAAGTGATATTGTCATTCATGGATTAGGATGGTTTTGTGTGAGTGGAAATATTAAACAAATAAGAGTAAGTATACCAAAGAATGGCAATGTAACGTTCAGAAAGGCAATGATATAATGATAACAACTAAACAAAAATGTGCATTACGTTCTGTAGCACAAACAACGAAACCTTTATTCCAAATGGGGAAAGATGCAATTAGTGCAAATATGATTAAAACAATTGGTGATTCTTTAGAAGCACATGAACTTGTTAAAGTGAGTATGTTAAAAACATGTACATTAAGTGTTAATGAAGCAGCAATTGAAGTAGCTGCTTCAACGCATAGTGAAGTGATTCAAACTATCGGACGTACCTTTACGCTATATCGTCGTAGTAAAAAGAACAAAATGGGGCTATAAGAATGCGTATTGCTATTTTAGGAGGGTCTTTTGATCCCATTCATAACGGACATTTACAAATAGCAAAAACAGCATTAAAAAAACTTCCCATTGATGAAGTTTGGTTTGTGCCAACAAAAAGTTCTCCACTTAAGCAAGCACAACAAGCTAGTTTTGAACAACGTTATCAAATGATTGTTCGTGCTATTAGACCTTATCGGCATATGCGTGTAAATTGTATTGAAAATGAATTAGATGGCACGTCTTATACAATTCAGTGTGTTGAGGCATTAAAAAACCACTATCCTAAGGATACTTTTTGTTGGTTGATTGGAGATGATCAAGCTCAGGATTTTCATAGATGGAAAGACGCTGAACGCTTAAAATCAATACTTCCTTTTTATGTATTTTCTCGCGTAAACGAAACGCTTTGTTTACCAGAAGGAATGAAACGCGTAGAAATGGATGTATTAGATGTTTCTAGTAGCGAAATTAAGCTTGGTAAAAAGTTATATTGTGTACCAAAAGGTGTCTTAAATTATATTGGAAAAGAAGGTTTATATGTAGAGTCAATTGTAGCAGCACATATGAGCAATAAACGTTATATGCATAGTTTGAGTGTAGCAAAATTATGTGCGAGTTTAGCAAAAGCACATAATGAAGATGAGAAAATTGCATATCAAATGGGATTGTTGCATGATATTTGTAAAGAACTCCCATTCGATGCTGCAAGTAGTTGGATGAAGATTCATGAACCTAATAAGATGAGTCAAAGCTGTGCTATATGGCATGGATATATAGGAGCAAGTTATATTCGTAGCTGTTTACATATGTATGATCATCGTATTAGTGAAAGTGTGTATCATCACGTATTGGGAAGAAATAGAACGACATTTGATCGGATCTTATTTATTGCGGATAAATTAGATCCTTCAAGAGGATTTGATGCAACAAAAGAATTAGAAATAGCTAAAAAAGATTTAAAAAAAGGGTTTGCGATAGTGCTTGCACTTCAACAAGAATACTTAGAAAAAGAGGATAAAATAAATGGATGAACTTTTAAGCGTAGTACAAAAAGCGATTGATGAAAAAAAAGGAGAACGTGCTATTGTATATGAATTTAATGCCTTAAATCCATATATTGATTATGTCGTGATATGTAGTGCTTCGAATGTACGTCAAGTACATGCCATTGCACAAAATATTAAAGATTGTGTACGTGAACATGACTTTTTAGTGAGAGCAATCGAAGGTGGAAATGAATCTAATTGGGTATTGGTAGATTTAAATTCTATTATTATTCATGTATTTACTGATGATGAACGTGCTCATTTTCAATTAGAAAAATTATACGCAGACTTACCTCAACGAGATTTTAGTTTATGATGTATGAAACCTTAGCTCATTTTTATGATGCTTTAGTAAGTGATGAAGAAGCAACAAGCGCTTGGGTTGCTTTAATAGAACGTAATATTCCTAAAGGAAAAGTGATGGAACTTGCTTGTGGAAGTGGAGAAATAACAATTGCGTTAGCACAACATGGCTATGAAGTACATGCGAATGACATTAGTGAAAGTATGATTGAACAAGCAAAGCTTAAACACGATAGTGATAAAGTTCGTTTCTCATTAATGGATATGTGTCAAATAGAAGATGATGAGACTTATGATGGTGTTTTATGCTTATGTGATAGCTTTAATTACATTTTAGAAGAAGAAAAGGTTGAAAAGATGTTGAAAGATGTAGTTGCCCATTTAAAAGAAGATGGAACTTTTATAATGGATATGCATAGTCTTGATCGTTTAGTTGAATTTAAAGATATATATGAAGAAGCAGGGAATTTAAATGGACAGAATTATCAATGGACAATAGAAAGTGATGATGATTATATTTATCAAACCTTTGCTTTTTATGATGAAAGTGGAAATTCAACAATGGAATACCATGTACAACGTGTATATGATCCTTTGAAGATAAAAGAAATGCTTATAAAGGTAGGTTTTGAAGTACATATTTTAACAGACTTTGATCAAGAAGGAATATGTGCAGGAGAGAAACAGTTTTATATATGTAAGAAGGTGAATAAATGATAGCAATTATTGCGGCAATGGATGTTGAAGTAGAAGCTATTGTGTCTGTGTTAGATACAAAGGAAAAAACAAATATCTCGGGGATTGACTTTTATCAAGGAACTTTAAACGGAAAAGCTATGATCGTGATGAAAAGTGGTGTTGGAAAAGGAAATGCGAGTATGGCAACGACTATTTTATTAGAAAATTTTGCGATTGATCGTATTGTTAACATTGGTACGGCTGGTGGTTTAAAAGCAAATCAAAAAATATTAGACGCTGTTGTTAGCGATTGTGTTGTACAACATGATTATGATACAAGTCCTATTGATGGAACATCAGGGATTGGATTATTCTTTAAAGCTGATAAAGACTTAGGTGATGTGTGTGAACAAGCATTATTAGCAATGGATGTATGCGTTCATCGTGGACTTATAGCAAGTGGTGACCAATTTATCGCTAGTGAAGAACAACTCAATAACTTAGAACATAAATTTAGCGATGCCATATGTGCAGAGATGGAAGCCGGCGCAATAGGGCAAGTATGTGCACATTATCATATTCCTTTTGTTGTACTACGATCTCTTTCAGATATTGCTCATCAAAAAGATTCCCATATGGATTTTGTTGCCTATATGAAAGAAGCATCAAAACGTAGTGCTTTATTCTGTAAAGAACTTATGAAGATAACCCTTTAAGATACCTTTTGGTATCTTATTTTTTTTGACTTAAGGCAAGACAAAAAGCAAGAAATTGTGTATAATGTGCTAAGAGAAAAGAGTTGAAGGATATGAAACTAAATGGAAAGTCGGCATTTCTAACGAGTGCTTTGTGTGTTATATTACTACTTGTTATCCTTGCTGAAATAGGAATTTTTATTAGTGGACCCTCACGTAAATATGAAGATGATATCGCAAAACCGATTGCTAGTATCAAGCGTAATTATAAAGATTTAAAGAATATTCATCGCGATGTCTTTTATTATACAACCTATATTGGAGAAGACGAAGATACCATTGTTTGGTTTAATGAGGCAGGGAAAATTATTACAAGTGAAAAGAAAAGTACTTTACAAATAGCGAAAGCTAAAGAAATTGCACAAACGCAATACGGAGCAAAAGAGATTGATGTGCATATTGGATATGGATATGATAATCCAGTGTATGTTATACAAAGTGAAGTAGGGAAGCTTTTGTTAGATTATAATACCTTTAAGGAAGTGTATTATTTGAAAGGAGAAGTGTAGTGGAAAAATGGTGGAATGAAAAATTTATTAATCGTAGAGATTGGATACTGACTCATTTAGGAGAGCTTTCTATTGATAGTGATGAAACAATGGTCCTTTTATTGATTGATTTTATGAATGAACATCGAATTATGGTGAACCATGGAATACTTGCAAATAAATTAAAGAAAGATGCGGATGATATAGATAATATTCTTTCACAATTAAGTGCGAAAGGATACTTGAACTTAAATTTTAAAGATGGTAGTGTTCGCTTCGAAATTGATGGAGTGTTTGATCAAGGACAAGAGAAAGCGATGGCATTTAATGATTCTTTATTTGAATTATTTGAAAGTGAATTTGCACGACCTTTATCACAAATGGAACTGCAAAGAATTGCGGATTGGTTACAAACATATGATCAAAAATTAATTTCTTATGCCCTAAGAGAAGCACTAACATATGAACATAAGAATTTTGATTATATTGAACGTATTTTAGTTGAGTGGAAGAAACGTGACTTTCATGTTGAAGACTATGAAGATGGGAAAAGATAATGACAACTGATGAAATATTAGATAGTTTAGAAACAATGTTTCCCAATGCTGAATGTGAATTGAACCATCAAAATGCATTTGAGCTATTGGTAGCGGTTGTACTATCAGCGCAAACTACAGATATATCTGTGAATAAGATAACGCCTGACTTATTTAAGTCATTTCCTACTCCACTTGCTCTTTCTTTAGCAGATATATCTGAAATTGAAACAAAGATTAAAAGAATTGGATTATATCATAATAAGGCACTTTCTATTAAAAACTTAAGTACTTCTTTAGTTGAAGACTTTGATGGAGTTGTACCTAGTAGTATGAAAGCATTGATGAGTTTAGCAGGTGTTGGTCGTAAAACAGCAAATGTTGTACGTAGTGTTAGCTTTGATATACCAAGCGTTGCTGTTGATACTCATGTAGAACGCATTTCTAAGCGTTTAGGGCTAGCAAAGCCTGCAGATAGTGTAGAAGTTGTTGAAAGTAAACTTAAGCGTAAGATTAAAAGGGAACGATGGAATAGGGCTCATCATTTATTTATCTTTTTTGGAAGATATCAATGTATGGCAAGAAATCCACAATGTTTAACTTGTCCTTTTCAAAGTTTTTGTAAAAAAGATCAACTAGAAACTTATCGTAGTATGCATAAAGGCTGAATGAAAAAAAGAGTCAATATAAAAAGCGAGAAATTAACCCTCGCTTTTTGTTTGGAAAAACTAAGATAACTCAACAAATAATATGTCAATTTGATTGAGTAGTACACTTGTGGCTTAGATAGTTGCAAGTGCATTGATTGCGTTTTGTACAGAATTTGTTTGTGCATCAAGTTTTGCTTGTGTGGAATCAGGGCTATTGAGGATTACTTTTGCTGCATTTACAATATTTACTAAAGCAGTCGTACTATTGGAAGTATATTTAGACAAATCAAGAGCTGCTGCTTGATTTATTACGGAAATTAAAGCATTGGTATTACGATTAGCTACTAATCCATTAAGTGCACCTTGAAGTGCGTTCATAGCATTGGCTATTTCGGAAGAACTTGGGTTATGTTTTTCTAAAACAGTTTGTGCAGTTCTAATGGCAATTTGTAGTATGTTAAAACTATCTGCACCATACGTCTTTGCTTCATAAGTACTAACTTGTTTTATTAGCGTTTGTAAAGGGTCACTGGGTGCAGCTGCATAACTTTCTGTTAAGGGGTTGTTTTTAGCTGCACTACCAAGAAATTCAGTTTTAATAAGACCACCACCATAAGAACTTAGTCCACTAGGCTTTGGTATCATGACAGGATTAATACTAATCGAATCTAACATATGTTTATTAATACGACCAGGGATATTGGCAAACAAAATATCTTCAGTTATATAACACGTTTTATCTATTGCTCCATCAAATCCTGACCATGTGGCTATTGTGTATTCACTGGTATAATTAATCATCCATTCATCTTTCATAGCAAGCAATGGAATACCTACTGATAAACCACTGTCTCCATATTCACTAGTTCCTGTTTTACCATAGACAGGGTAGGCACCAAAACCTATACTACCCATTAAGTTCTCATTCTTGTATCTCCCATTAACGGCTTTATATAACATATCAGAAGTCATGTAAGCAGCCTGTGGTGACATGGCAGCTTTTTTTGTTGTTTTTGTTTCAATTGGTTCTGTTTTGTTATCTTTAAATTCTATTTTTCGTACGGTATGCGGTGCAATATAATTTCCTTCATTAGCGAGTGTTGCATAAGCTGCTGCCATTTGTGTCGTACTTGCTTGCATTTCAGAACCACCAATGGCGTATTGTTCATTCAAGTTCTTTGTACTTTCCTTAGAAAAACCAAATCCATCAAGGTATTTTATCGTTTCATCATAGCCGATTGTATCAAGTGTTGCACGTAAAGATAGAATGGCGGGAATGTTTAAGGATTGAGCAATACTACGTTCCATAGAAACTTTTCCATGATATTGCCCATCGGCATTTCGAATGGTTCTTCCATCAATTTGAAGTGCTTTATCAATGAAAACATGAGAGGTACACCAACCAAGTTTATCAAATGTTGGCGCATAGTCTAAAATGGGTTTAATAGCAGAACCTGGCTGATGAAGCTCATCGAAGCGTGCACGATATAGTTTTTCTTCTACATCACTACGTCCAGGATTGATAGCGATGATTTCTCCTGTTTTATTTTCAATTGTCGTAAAGGCAATCTGATATTGTTTGTTATTAGTAAGACCAACAACTTCTCCTTTTGAAATTGCATTGGCTTCTAGTTGGGCTTTTTTATCAATGCTCGTATAAATTTTCATTGGCACAATGGCAGGATCTTTGCCAGTTAACGCAATGACTTCTTCTTGTACTAATTTTACACAGTTCTTGTAAGGGTCAGTGTCACTTGTATCTTGTCCTGATAATTGAAAGGCTAGCTGAGTATTCTTCGCTAGTTTATATTCAGTATCACTGATAAAACCGTGGTATTTCATCATATACAGTGTTTCATCACGACGTTGTGTTGCAAATTGGTAATAGTTTTGCTCATTCTTTTTATCATATCCTCGATAGGGATTATATGTATTCGGTGCATTGATGCAACCAGCTAAAAAAGCACTTTCTGCTAGATTTAAATCTTCTACATTTTTACCAAAGAAGAATTTTGCACCTTTTTGAATGCCACGTGCTTGATCTCCAAAATTAATTTGGTTTAAGTAGCGTTCCATAATATCTTTTTTTGATAATTCATTTTCGACGCGCATACTGATGTATATTTCTTTTAGTTTACTTTCTATCTGCTCTACTTTAGATTGACTTTTTCCTTCTTTTTGTAAACGCTCTTCTTTGGGCTTAATTAAGAAGGTATCAACTGTTTGCATGGTTAATGTTGAACCACCTTGTGCAAAGCTACCAGTTTTTAAATTGGTAATTGCTGAAGATATAAAACGTGGTAAATCAAAACCATTATGTTTGTAAAAACGTGAGTCTTCAATAGCTAAAAAAGCATCTATTGTTACTTGTGGTATTTGTTCATACGTTACATTCTCTCTTAGTTCTAAACCTAGCTCACCAATGACACTGTTATCTCTTGCATAAAAGGTCGAAGGTTCTTGGTTTACCATTTGGCTTACTGCGTCTTTGGTACTAGTCGTAGCTATAATTCTTCCTATTACGCCAAGACTTGCTACTCCAACAAGTAAAAAAATTATTAAAAGGACTAAGAGTACACAATCAAATATTTTACGTTTTGTTAGAGGGTTCTTTTTCTTATTTTTCATTTGTTTTTCTCCTGAAAGTAAAGTTTATCAACATTGTCTAAATAACGTAGCCTAGGAGTTAGTCCTTGTTGAATAAGTGATCCTACTTCTTTTGTTTTTTTATATGATATAGATTGATGTTCTAAGCTATCATAAAGTTCTATGATAATCGGTGCATCAATTAAATAGGTTTCATCAAAGCTTGTAAAACGTATAATAAAAAAGCCAATACCTCCATGATATAAAACCTTCTTTAAGTGCTCGATTTGATGAGGATGTATACTTTTGAAAGGGAAGGATGTTTTTGCTCGTGTTTCTTTTGCTTCAAAGTCAATTGCACGTCCTCGATAGATTCCATTATAATCTGTGGTACTCGGCGTTTTATAATATGCTTCCACGATTTTTGCTGCATTACGTGCAGGATAATCTACTTTTACGACTTGAATAGGGGTTGGCTTTTTATGTATTAAAGCTCGATTATTTTCACGATAAAATAAATTACTCACATTTAAATCATGTTCTAGTTCCATGCCTCTTCCCATATGATTATCAAGTGGGGAACTTGGTTTTTTTTGTTTTTGTTTTTTATTTGGATATCCAATCACATGCATCACCTTATTTATTATATACGATTTTACATAGCTTTTGTACGATTTGATAGATTAATTTATAAAAAGATGAAAAAAAGAAAGCTTTCGCTTTCTTTAATTGGAACTAGCAGGTTTTCCTGGATCAGGTTTTGGTGTAGGATCAGGAGTTGGAGTAGGTGTTACAGGAGGCGTTGGTACAACAGGATTTGCTTTACAAGCACTTTGTGCTGATGTGATGGCTTGTATTGCACTATCTATTTCTGCTTGTGTGACACCTTCTTTACCAGCTATTTGGATTCCATTTTTAATGGCTGCTAATAATTGATTTACTTGTGCTTCTTGATATTTAGTTTTATCAGCATAAACTTGTGCTGAAGTTGTTAATGCTTTTAGTGCACTTGTATCTACTTTTGGTTTTTCTGCTTCTTTTTTAACCAATCCATTGACTGCATTATCAAGGGCTTGTTTTGCATTATCAATATCATTTATACTTGCATTATCATTTGTTAAAACGCTATTTGCTTTTTCTAGTGCAGCAAGTAGTTTCGCATAACTTTCAGGTGTATAATCATCGCTCTTCAATCCGCTTGCTTTCTCAATGCTAGCTTTCAGTGCGTTGGTTTTAGAGGCAACATTTACTTCAGTTTTTGGATTGTTTTTAGCGGCGTTTGGTAACGCTGATGTTTTAATGTAACCACCACCGTATTCACTAATTCCAGATGGTTTTTCAATTTTAGTAGCATTCTTAGTTGTAATGGTATCCAACATATGTTTATTAATCCATCCATTTACATTCATAAACAAGTAATCATTAATGGAAGTATTCCCTCCAACGATTCCTGCATCAAAACCAGTCCATGAGGCAATGGTGTACTCGCTTGTATAATTGATCATCCATTCATCACGCATAGCACCACCATACTTTTCAGCATCAGCGTCGTCCCAACTTGATGTTCCAGTTTTACCATATACAGGGTAGGCTCCAAAGCCTAAGCTTCCCATTAAGTTTTCGCCTTTATATCTTCCGTTTACTGCTTTATATAATAAGTCTGATGTCATAAAAGCAGCTTGCTCTGATAATACTCTTGTCTTCTTTGGATTATTTTCAATTGTTTTACTACCATCTTTAAATTCAATTTTTAAGATCATATGTGGTTCTATATAATATCCACCATTGGCAAGAACGGCATAAGCTGCAGCCATTTGTGTTGTACTTGCCTCCATTGTAGATCCACCCATAGAGTATTGAATATTAAAAGCTTCCGCAACTTTATCATGAATTCCAATAGATTTTAAATATTTTACTTGGTCATTTTTACCATATTCATTGACATTTGCTTCTAATGCTTGAATGGCAGGAGTGTTTAATGATTTAGCCAAAGCACGTTCTAGTGTTACATCACCATAGTAATTATGATCTGCATTTACAATGGTACGTCCATCTATTTGAATTGCTTTATCGGTAATAACGCGTGAAGTACACCAACCAAGCTTATCAAAGTTAGGCGCATAGTCTAGGATTGGTTTAATGGAAGAACCAGGCTGCTTAGGCTCATCAAAACGCGCTATATATTGTGCATCAACATCACTTCTACCAGCGCTTACAGCAATGATTTGCCCAGTTTTATTATCTAAAGTGGTAAGTCCCATTTGATAATATTTGTTATTAGGTAAGTCGATACCTTCACCCGCTGATAATGCATTTGCTTTATCTTGAGCAGCAATATTTAAGGATGTATATATATTCATAGAAGTAGTTGCTGGATCTTTACCAGATAAGGCAATTGCTTCTTTTGCGGCTTTATCAATATAGGCTTTATAAGGGTCATTATCAACACTTTTACCAGATGATAATTGGAAAGACAACTCTGTACTCTTCGCTAGTTGATATTCAGTTTTACTAATAAAACCATGATTTAGCATTTGTGATAGTGTTGTATTACGTCGTTGTATAGCAAGGTTGTAGTATTTTGATCCGTAATAAGGATTGTAAGAGTTAGGTGCATTAATGACACCGGCTAAAAATGCACTTTCACTTAGATTTAACTCTTCTACATTTTTACCAAAATAATATTGGGCACCTTTTTGAATACCACGCGCTCTATCTCCGAAGTTTATTTCATTTAAATACTTGGTAATGATTTCTTCTTTGCTTAATTCAGTTTCTAAGCGCATGCCTAAATAAATTTCTTTTATTTTACGTTCGATTTGTTCGACTTTTGAAAATGATTTACCTTGTTTTTGTAGAGCTTCTTCTTCTTGTTTCATCATAAAGTTATCAATGGCTTGCATTGTGAGCGTTGAACCACCTTGGGCAAAGCTACCAGAGCGTATATTGTTTAGAGCCGATGAAATAAAGCGAGGAAGATCAAAGCCATTATGCGCAAAATAGCGAGAGTCTTCAATGGCTAGAAAAGCATCTATTGTTGATTGTGGGATTTGTTGGTAAGTTACGTTTTCACGACTTACACCACCTAATTCACCAATCTTTTTTCCATCAATTGAATAAAAGGTACTTGGCTCGACATTGTTAAAATTATCAGGAAGGTTTTCGATGCTGACTTTACCAATAATAGTACTTAACATAAAGAAACCAGATACGCCAACCAATAAGGTCATGGATATCATAACGATTAATATTTTATTCACTAAGTTTTGTTTGCTTTTTTTATTCTTTTTATTTTCTTCCATGGGATGTTCCTCCTATATATTTTACGATTCATTTATAAATTTGTATTTCACGTTTCTTTAAATAGTATAAAGTATTTTACAAATGATTTCCACTGCTTTAAGAAAAACGTCATACTTTTTTTATAGATTTTTCAAAGAACTGTTAATTATACTTGATTTTTTGTCATTTATTTGAGAAACTATAACAAGGCGAAGGTGATATTTATGGAAAAGAGATTTAAGCTTACAGTTGAAGATGTGTTAAATAAACAGTTTAATATTGATTTTAAAGGATACTCTTCTGTAGAAGTTGACGAATTTCTTGATTGCGTTATTTCAGACTATCAAGAATATGTTACTATGATCAATACCTTAGGAGATCGCTTGCAAGAATATGAAAAGCAAGTTACAACCCTTAAAGCAAAGATTGTTGAAGTTGAAGGAAAAGCAAGTGCTTCAGCAAATGAAACACATCAGCAACCGGGAAACTTAGACATTTTAAAACGTTTAACGCGTTTGGAGAATGAAGTTTTCAAAAAATAAAAAGATTAATAAAATGATTATTGTAGACAGTCGCTGGTTCTTAAAGAATTAGAGGAAAGTCCATGCTCGCACAATCTGTGATGATTGTAGTGTTTGTGCTGAATGAAAAAATAAGCTCAGGCAACGTGTAAACGTTGACGGCTGGAGGAAAGCCTAAGACTTCGGTTATGGCGGAATCCTGTAAAAGTGCCACAGAAACGATTGCTTTACAAGAAATTGTAAAGGTGGAACGGGTAAACCCCACAAGCGAGAAACCCAAATTTGGTAGGGGAATTCACAGAGATGAAACGAAATCATCTGTGGAACGTAAATTTATTTACGTAGATAAATGACTGTCACCTTGTAAAAGGTACAGAACATGGCTTATGCAATAAAAAAATAAAGAGTTGTTTGCATAAAACGCTCTTTTTTTTAATTAAACCAGAGTAATCGTTTAAATTAAGCAAATCTTAAGCAATACTAATTTACATAAGAGAAAATGCTTGTTATAATACTTAATATAGCGAAAAATGGCTATACTATTATTATAAGAGGTGTAATTGTGGAAAATATAGGAAGATTATTAAAAGAAAAAAGATTAGCATTAGGAATGACGATAGAAGAAATTAGCAAAAAAACAAGACTTACAGTAAAACATATTAAGGCTATAGAAGAAGGAGATATTGAGTTTTTTCATGATGATCTTTCTTATCTTCGTTTTTTTATAAAATCTTATTGTGATACAATAGACTTAAATTTTGAAGATATAAAAGATGAATTACGTCAAAATATAGATGAATATACAAACTCTTTTACGATGACAATGCAATTAAATCATGAAGAAATCGAAAAACACATTGCAAATAGTAAAAAGTTATCAAAAGTAGAAAGTACAACTGAACAAAAGAAAACTGGAAAGTTTCACAAACCTGAATTTGATAAACCTAAGTTTAAGAAAGTAAATCTTAAAAAAACGGATTTATCGTTAGTCTCTTTAGTTGCGGTTGTTGGTGTAGTTGCGATTGTTTTAATGAGTGCTTTTGTTATTTATTTGAAAATAGATAATAAGGGTGAAGCTAAAAAAGTTGATGAACAACCAATTGCTGATGTACAAAAAGAAAATGGTAATAACAAATATCCAACAACTGAAGAAAAAGAAAATAACAAAAAAGAAGAAACCAATAAAGAAATCGAAGTTGTGAAAGATTCATTAACGCAATATACGATTGATAATGCAAAAGATGGCGATGATTTGAATTTTGAAGTGTACTTTGGAGGTAGTAATTCTGGATTTAGCGTAAGTGTGGATGGAAAAGTATTAAGTGAACCCGTTAGTAAAGTATATAACTATCAATCAACAGCAAAAGCAACAATTAAAGCTAAAAAAGGGATGAAAATCCAATTGAATGTTGGATGGATGAATGCAACTGCCGTGAAATTAAATGGTAAAAATATTAAGATAGATGAAAGTAAAGTAAACTCTAATAGTAGCGTTATGCTTGAATTTAGTGTTGCAGGTGATAAATAATGAACTTACCAAATAAAATATCTGTTTTTAGAATAGTTTTAGTGCCAGTGATTGCTGGTCTTTATTTGTTTTATGATGGTGCACTGATTGATATAACTTTTAACAATGTACGTGTAGATATTACGCTAGGAAGTTTATTGGTACTAGTGCTCTTTGCTACGGCTTCTTTTACGGATTATTTAGATGGAAGTATAGCAAGAAAACGTAATTTAGTCACATCTTTTGGAAAGTTTATTGATCCAATTGCTGATAAACTTTTGGTAAACACCATGTTTATTTTGTTTGCTGTAAGTGGAAAAATTTCAATTATACCAGTCATTATTATGATTTGGAGAGATATGATTGTTGATGGATTGCGTATGAATGCAAGTGCTTCAGGTAAAGTCGTCGCAGCTGGAATGATGGGGAAAATTAAAACGGTACTACAAATGAGTACGATTGTTTTCTTGTTATTAAATAATATGCCATTTGCTTTTTTTAATTTACCAATAACTACGATATTATTATGGGCAGCAGTTTTTGTATCAGTTGCTAGTGGAATTGACTATTTTATAAAATTAAAAGATATAGTGCTGGAGAGTATGTAATGCATGAGTTAATCGAAATCTTAAAACAAAATAAGCTTAGCATCGGTAGTTGTGAAAGCTTAACAGCGGGCTTGTTTGCTAGTAGGATTGGCGATGTTAGTGGTGCTTCTAGCGTTTTTAAAGGAGCAGTAGTAACGTATGCTACGAGTTGTAAAATTGATGTTGTTCATGTAGCTGTTAATATAATTGAAGAGTATGGTGTGGTGAGTGCGCCTTGTGCACTTGATATGGCACGTAAAGCAAGAACATTATTAGATGTTGATATTTGTGTTTCTTGTAGTGGAAATGCAGGACCTAGTACTTTAGAAGGAAAAGCGTCAGGACTTGTATATTGTGCGGTTGTTTCAAAAGAAAATAGTGAAGTATTTGAGTTTCATTTTAAAGGAAAAAGAAATGAAGTCCGGCAAAGCGTAGTAAAAGAAATGATCAATATAACAAAGGAGTTCATACAACATAAAAATGGTTAACATACGAGGAGAATACAAATGGAAAAAGAAAAGAAAGTAAGCGAAGATAAAGAATCAAAGAAAAAAGATGCATTATTAGATGATGCTATTAAACAAATAGAGAAACAGTTTGGCAAAGGTTCCATTATGAAATTAGGAGATCGTGGAGCAGTTGATATTGATGCCATTTCGTCTGGTTCTATTAAGTTAGATGAAGCACTTGGTATTGGTGGATATCCACGAGGAAGAATTATTGAAATCTATGGTCCTGAATCGAGTGGAAAAACAACACTTGCTTTGCATGCTATAGCAGAAGTGCAAAAAAATGGTGGGCGAGCAGCTTTTATTGATGCTGAAAATGCAATTGATCCAAACTATGCTAAAAATTTAGGTGTAAATATTGAAGAATTAATTTTATCTCAACCAGATAGTGGAGAACAAGCATTAGAAATAACAGAAATGTTAATTAAGAGTGGTGCCATTGATTTGGTTGTTGTTGACTCTGTGGCCGCACTTGTTCCACAAGCTGAATTAGATGGGGAAATGGGTGATTCACAAGTTGGATTGCAAGCTCGTCTAATGTCAAAAGCAATGCGTAAATTAAGCGGTGTGATGAACCGTAGTGAATGTACTGCTATTTTCATAAATCAGTTACGTGAAAAAGTAGGTATTATGTTTGGAAATCCAGAGACGACACCTGGTGGACGCGCTTTAAAGTTTTATTCTTCTGTACGTTTGGATATTCGTCGTAGTGAAGCAATTAAAAACGGAACTGATATTATTGGAAATAAAGTAAATGTAAAAGTAGTTAAAAATAAAGTGGCGCCACCTTTTAAAATAGCAGCGCTTGAAATTATGTATGGAGAAGGTATTTCTTATGTAGCTGAATTACTCGATCTATGTGTTGATTATGAAATTGTAAATAAAAGTGGTGCTTGGTTCTCATATAATGGTGAAAAAATTGGACAAGGGAAAGAAGCAGCAAAGACTACAATTAAAGGAAATCATGCATTAATGGAAGAATTAGCTAAAAAACTAAAAGATAAGCGAACAGAAAAGATGTTAAAAGAAGAGTAAAAATCTCTTCTTTTTTTTAATATTGTTTAAAATATAATGAAAACGCTTCAAAATCACGCTATAATTTGTGAAAAGTAGTTATTTTTGTTGAGAAAAGTCCGAAATTTATGTACAATATAACGTAGAGAGAAAAACTCTCTTTAGAAAAAGACGAATGGAGGAAATATGTATGAATAATACATTGGTCATCTTTTTGTCTGTGTTGACAGGTCTTGCAGTTGGATTGTTAATTATGTTTATCATATCCAAAGCAGGTTTAAATAAAGATCAGCAAAAGGCTACTATGCTGTTAAGAGAGGCAGAATCAAAAGCAGATTCTGCAGTCAAACAAGCAGTTTTAGACGGTCGTACACAAGCTCATGAATTAAAAATCGCAGCCGAAAAAGAAATAAAAGAACGTAAACAGGAAGTTACTGATATGGAAAATAAACTGTTACGTCGCGAAGACAATTTGAATTTCCGTGATGAAACTCTAACGAGTAAGGAAAAACAAATTGATGTTAAGAGTGCGCAATTAGCTGATAAAATGGCAATACTAGATGAAAAAGATAAGGAATTACAAGGTAAAATAGATATACAAGTAGAAGAATTAGAACGTGTCGCTGCTATGTCTACAAGTGAGGCAAAAGAGGAATTATTTGCGATTACGGAAAAACGGATGGAAAAAGAACTAATGTCTTACATTAAAGACAAAGAAGATGAAGCAAAAGCTAGTGCAGATGAAAAAGCGAGAAATATTGTAGCTTTAAGTATCCAACGAATTTCACAAGATGAAGCCGTTGATCGTACTGTATCTGTTGTAAGTCTTCCAAGTGAAGAAATGAAAGGTCGAATTATTGGACGTGAAGGTCGTAATATTAAAGCAATTGAACAAGCCACTGGTGTAGATTTGATTATCGATGATACACCTGAAACAATTACGGTTTCTTGTTTTGATCCAATTCGTAGAGAAACTGCTCGTTTAGCTTTAGAACAGTTGATTAAAGATGGTAGAATTCAGCCAGGACGCATTGAGGAAGTTGTTAATAAAATCAAAGCTGAAATGGAAAACGGCATTATGAAAACGGGTGAAGACACAGTCTTCAAACTTGGTATTGGAAAAATTGACCGTGAAATTATTCGTTTGATTGGTCGTTTAAAATATCGTTATTCATATGGACAAAATGCATTACAACACAGTATGGAAGTTGCTCACTTAACAGGTATGATGGCAGCCGAACTTGGCTTAAATCAACAATTGGCAAAACGTGCTGGATTGTTACATGATATTGGTAAAGCCTTAGACTTTGAAGTAGAAGGAAGCCATATTGAACTAGGTTATAAATTCTGTAAGAAACATGGAGAACGTGAAGTGGTTTTAAATGCCATTCAATCTCACCATGGAGAAGTAGAGACACAATACTTAATTAGTAATCTTGTGATTGCTGCGGATACCATTAGTGCAGCGCGTCCTGGTGCACGTTATGAAGCATTACAGAACTATATTAATCGTTTAGAAGAGTTAGAAAAAATTACCAAATCATTTGATGGTGTAGATAGTGCATATGCTATTCAAGCTGGACGTGAAGTACGTGTAATGGCAATTCCTGAAAAGATGGATGATTTATCTTGTCATAAATTAGCACGTGATATTAAAGATAAGATTGAAGCAGAACTTACGTATCCAGGACAAATTAAAGTAACGGTTATTCGTGAAATTAGAGCTTGCGAATTAGCAAAATAAAATGAATATATTATGTATTGGGGATATTGTTGGAAGTGTTGGTAGAAGTGTTGTACGTGAACAATTACCGGCATTAAAAGAAAAATATCAAATTGATTTAGTTGTCGCGAATGGCGAAAATGCTGCTCATGGCAAAGGAATAACACGTAAAATTTATAATCAATTGTTAAGCTATGGAATTGATGTTATTGCTATGGGGAACCATACCTTTTCTAAAAATGATATTTATCAATTCATTGATGAAGCAGATAAAATGGTTCGTCCAGCAAATATGGATCCTGTTGAATATGGTCAACATACACTTGTAGTAGATGTCAATGGCAAACGTGTGGCGATAAGTAATCTTTCAGGGGAAGTATGGATGAACAATGTAATAGATTCTCCCTTCTTTTGTATGGAAGATATCTTACAAGACGTAGAGGCAGATATTCATATTGTTGATTTTCATGGAGAAGTAACAAGTGAAAAGATAGCATTTACGTATCAGTTTGCATCTCGTGTTCAAATTGTAGTTGGTACGCATACCCATGTACAAACAGCAGATGAACGTATTGTTTATGGATGCGCAGCAATTAGCGACTTAGGTATGTGTGGTGCGTATACTAGCGTGTTAGGTCGTGATGTAGAAGAAATTCTGACACGATTTACAAGCGATGAGAAAACAAAATTTAAAATAGCGGAAGGTCCTGGTATCTTCTGTGGGGTTGTTGTTACAATTGATGAAACAACAAATAGAGCTACACATATTGAACGAATTCAAATTCGTCCTAATAATGTTGAAATGTAAGTACACATTGGTCTAATTTCATTCACGAAATTAGACCTTTTCTTATCATAAAATGCTTGCAAGACAACGCTCTTATGTTATAATAGACATGTTATAAAGGAGGTATTTGTAAATGCCAGTTAATGTAAATGAAGATACTTGCATCGGTTGCGGTGCTTGTGTAGGAGTTTGTCCAGTAGGAGCTTTATCAATGAATGCAGATTCTAAATCTGTATGTGATGAAGGAACTTGTATTGACTGTGGAGCTTGTATTTCTGCTTGCCCAGTTGAAGCAATCTCTCAGTAAACCAAGCCAAGCTTGGTTTTTTTAGTTCATAACATCTTATGATGTGATATAGATAGGTAAAGGAGAAGTATTTATGGTAAAGAGTCAACCAGGTTGGGCACTACCTAATTTAAAAGAAGCCCAAAAAAGAACGAGTAAAGAATCAATCATTGAAAAATCATTATTTGAAATACCTGTTCAAATTAAACAAATAGGCTTAGGAAAGAAATATTATTTAAGAACGTATGGTTGTCAAGCAAACGAACGTGATAGTGAAACTTTAGCGGGTATCTTAGAACAGATGATGTTTACACCTTGCGACAAGCCTGAAGAGGCTGATTTTATTTTGATGAACACGTGTGCGATTCGTAAAAATGCGGAAGATAAAGTATTAGGAGAACTTGGCTCTTTAAAAAGATTGAAGAAACAAAACCCGGATTTGATTTTTGGATTGTGTGGTTGTATGGCACAAGAAGAAGAAATTATGCAAGTTTTATTAGAAAAATATCGACATGTCAATATTATCTTTGGAACACATAATATCCACCGTCTACCAGTGCTTTTATATGATGTTATGATGAGTGGTAAACGAAGTGTTGAAGTCTTATCAAAAGAGGGAGAAGTTGTTGAAAACTTACCAGTAAAACGTTTTGGTAAACATAAAGCATGGGTAAATATCATGTATGGATGTGATAAGTTTTGTACGTATTGTATTGTTCCTTATACGCGAGGAAAGGAACGTTCTAGAACACTTGATGATGTACTAAATGAGGTGCGTAGTCTAAAAGATGAAGGATATAAAGAAGTAACTCTATTAGGGCAAAACGTGAATTCTTATGGGAAAGATTTACATATAGAAGGCGGGTTTGCTAAACTGTTAGAAGAAAGTGCAAAAATTGGCATTGAACGAATTCGTTTTACAACTTCACATCCTTGGGACTTTAGTGATGAAATGATTGATGTGATTGCTCGTTATGATAATATTATGCCATTTATTCATTTACCAGTACAGAGCGGAGACAGTGAAATACTTAGAATCATGGGAAGACGCTATACGCGAGAACAATACGTAACACTCTTTCATAAGATAAAGGATCGTCTACCTAATTGTGCATTTTCTACGGATATTATTGTAGGATTTCCTAATGAAAGTGATGAACAATTCCAACACACGTTAGAATTGGTTGATGAATGTCATTTTGATAATGCATTTACCTTTATTTATTCACCAAGAGAGGGTACTCCCGCTGCACGCATGGAAGACAATATTCCATTAGCAATCAAACAAGAACGTTTACAAATCTTAAATAATAGGTGGAATGCGTATGCGAAAATTGATAATGATGCTTATTTAGGACGCAACGTAAAAGTATTGGTGGATGGTTTTTCTAAGAAAAACAAAGAAGTATTGAGCGGTTATACGGAAACGAATAAACTTGTAAATTTTAGAAGTGATAGCGCAAAAATTGGAGATATCGTCGAAGTGAAAATTGTAGCTTGTAAAACATTCTCTTTAGACGGTGAAGAATATCAAAAGTGAGAAATCACTTTTTCTTTTCTAAAGAAAACGAAAAGAATGTGCGTTTTTATGTTTTTTTATGTACAGAAATGGTATAATATCAATAGTTTATCGTGGAAAAAGTAATCGATTATAATAAGAGAGAACGAACTCATAATAACAGAACATAACATGGAGGTAATACAGTATGGATAAGATACGCATTTTTGCGCTTGGTGGACTTGATGAAAACGGAAAGAATATGTACGTTATAGAAGTCAACGAAGCAATATTTATTATTGAAGCAGGATTAAAATATCCTGATACAGATCAATTAGGAGTGGAATTTATTATTCCTGATTTTACGTATTTGGTAGAAAACAAGGAACGTATTCAAGGGATTTTTATTACGCATGCACATGATGATGTCGTGGCAGCTTTAGCATATTTATTAAAACAAGTGAATATACCAATATATACAGGGAATTTAACTGCTAATATTATTCACGATATGTTGAAAAAAGAAGGTATTAAGAATGCTAAAATACATCGTATGAAACGTACGAGCAAACAAGTTGTAGGTGGAATTAAAATTAGAACATTCCCTATGACACATGCATTTCCTGATAACTTTGGATTAGCAATTGATACGAGTCAAGGATATATTGTTTATACAGGAGAATTTATTGTCGATTATGATATGTTACAAAATGAATACCTTTGTGACTTAAATGAACTAAGTGAAATTGGTAAAAAGGGTGTACTATGTTTATTAAGTGAATCGCAAAGTGCTGATCGTAGTGGTCACACGGCACCAAGACATCGTATTACGAGTCTAATTGAACCAATATTTGAAAGCAATCCAGGACGTATTTTGATTTCTAGTTATAGCCAAAGTTTATTTAGAATTATTGAAATTATTGATTTAGCTAAGAAATATAATCGAAAAATATTCTTTCATGATAAAGGGATGCGTGAATTATTAAAACAATTAGAACTTGTTAAATATTATAATGTTCCCAAAGAAATGGAAATTACGGAAAAGAATTTTTCTGATGAAATGGAAGATGTTATTGTTTTAATTAGCGGTAATGGAAAGAATTTATTTAGAACAATGTCAAATATTGCAAATCATGAAGATAAATTTGTAAGCTTTAGAACGACGGATACAATCGTTGTAGCATCTCCTATAGTAAGTGGAACAGAGTTAGATGCAAATAATATGGAAAACGAAATTTATAAAGAAGGTGGCAAGATATTTACTTTAGATTCTAAGACTGTATTATCAATGCATCCTTCTAGTGAAGATTTAAAGATGATGTTATATTTGTTCCAACCTAAGTATTATATACCAATTAAAGGAGAATACCGTCATTTATATACCAATGCAAATTTAGCTATGATGATGGGATATTCACCAGATCGTATTCTGATTTTAGATAATGGACAAGTTGCACAATTTGAAAATCGAATATTAAAAAGTGTTGCTGAACGATTAAACTTAGAAGATACCTTAATTGATGGAAAAGAAAATTGGGATGTTACAGGAGTTGTCTTAAAAGATCGTGAAGTATTATCTACAGATGGGGTAATGATTATCGGTGTTGGTGTAAGTTATAAAACCAAAGAAGTAATCAATGGTCCAGATGTTCAAACAAGAGGATTAATCTATTTAAAAGATGCTGATTATATTATCAAAGAAGTTGGTAATATAATGTCTAAATGTATTGATTTAGCAGTTAGTGAAAAACGTTATGATAACTTAAGTGTACGTGCAGAAGCACGTGATAAAATTTGTAAATATTTAATGAAAGAGACTGGGAAACGTCCAATGGTACTTCCAGTCATATTAGAAATAAATATATAGGAGTAAGTAAGACGGGAGGAAGTTATGGCGAAATCGAAAAAAAGAAAATCGCAAAAACAAAAACAACTTGTAGAAAATCAAATACTCGTCTACATATACTCTCTTATCCTCATTGCTCTTTCCCTTATTGGGGGATTGAAAATAGGCTTTATTGGAGAAACGACGACGAATTTTATTCAATATATTTTTGGTAACTTATATGGTGTTGTTTATGGCATTATTATTTTATTTTGTGTGTTAATGATGATGAAAAAGTCAATTCATGAAATCCCTATAAAGTATACAATAGGTGTTGGTGTTATTATGTTGGCTTGGTTAATTGCTTGTTCAATTCCTAAAGATGAAAGTTTAAAAGGAATGGATATCTTATCAAGATTTTTAGGTGATTCAATGTTGATATTACATGGTGAGGTTGCCGCAAAAGGTGGGTTAATTGGAGCTTTTGTGGTTTCTCTTTGTACGTTCTTATTTGATTATATTGGAACATGGATTGTTGTTGTTGGACTTTTGTTGCTAGGCATTATTTTAATGTTAAGTGGAAAAGGTTTACAGGGTTTGAAAAGCTTTGGTAATAGTATTCAAAAACCATTTCAAAGCATGAAAGAAAATGCTGCAAAGCGTAATCTTAAACGGCAAGATAAAAAAGCAAAGAAAAAGCAAGAAAAAGCTGCTTCTATTATAGAAACTGAAAAAATACAGGCACAAGATTCAAGTAATTTTCAACGTATTGATTTAGATGCACGTGTGAAACCAGGACAAGTTTCGTTTTTAGATATTGATGATGATTTTGATTTGCAAAGTGATCAACGACAAAGTAAAAATATCGAAAAGGATGAAGATGATCATTTAGATATTGGCATATCAAATAATAGACAAGCGCAAAAAGAAAACGATAATAAACGAATTATTGAGGAAACAATTGGGAAGAAAGATACATTTGTTTCTTCTTATATTGAAGACTATAGCAATTATCGTTTGCCTAAATTGTCTTTATTGAGCGATCCTGGTAAAAAGAATCGTTCGCTAAGTAATGTGAATGCCGCAAATGATTGTGGACGCAGATTGATTGAAATATTAGATCAGTTTGGTGTAAAGGCAACACTTGTTGCGACTCATATCGGACCTTCTGTTACAAAGTTTGAAGTGAAACCTGATTTAGGTGTGCGTGTCAATAAAATAAGTAATTTGCAATATGATATTAAAATGGCACTTGCTGCTAAAGATATACGTATTGAAGCACCAATACCTGGGAAGTCAGCAGTGGGTATTGAAATACCTAATGTTGAAAAAACAAACGTTAGTATGAAAGAACTTATGAAGAGTGTTCCTGAAAAATATACTGATAAGAAAATGTTATTTGCACTAGGAAAAGATATTATGGGAAATTGCATTTATGGAGAACTTAACAAAATGCCCCATTTATTAATAGCGGGAGCTACAGGTAGTGGTAAGTCAGTTTGTGTAAACTCTATAATTTCATCTATATTAATGCGAGCTAAACCTGATGAAGTTAAATTATTATTGGTAGATCCTAAAAAGGTAGAATTTACACCATATAAAGAAATACCACATTTACTAGGACCTGTTATTACTGATGGTGAAGAAGCAAATAGAGCATTAAAGGTAATTGTGAGTATGATGGATAATCGTTATGAGTTGTTTTCGATGGCGGGTGTTCGTAATATTGCTGGATATAATGCTTATCTTGAAAATCATAGTGAAGAAAATTTGACTAAGCTTCCTTGGATTGTCGTTATTATAGATGAGTTAGCCGATTTAATGTTGGTAGCTGCCAAAGAGGTTGAAAGTAGTATTCAACGTATTACGCAATTAGCAAGGGCTGCCGGTATTCACTTAATTGTGGCTACACAACGTCCAAGTGTTGATGTTATTACAGGTGTAATTAAAGCAAATATTCCTTCACGTATTGCATTTGCGGTTAGTAGTGCGGTAGATTCACGTACTATTCTTGATCAGATGGGTGCAGAAAAACTATTAGGGTATGGAGATATGTTATATACACCGGTTGGAGAAACTGTTGCGACACGTGTACAAGGTGTCTTTGTAAGTGATGAAGAGGTACAAAAGATTTGTGATTATGTAACCAAACAAGGAAAGCCAAAGTTTGATGATGCATTCTTACGATTGGCTTTATTAGATGGTGGTATAGGAGCAACTAGTAGTGATAGTAGTGATCCTTTATATGATGAAATTAAAGACTTTATTATTCAATCACGTAAAGCGAGTACTTCACTTATTCAACGCAAATTTAGTATTGGATATGCACGTGCGGCACGTTTAATTGATACGATGGAAGAAAAGGGAATTATTGGCCCTAGTCGAGGAAGCAAACCGCGTGAAGTATTTATAAAAGGTGAAATTGATGAAACGGAATAATCCCTGAAATTCAGGGATTTTATTTATCAAATTGATAGGCTTAGTGAAGCGTATTATGATACAATATAATTCAGATTTACAATAAAATATTGAAAGTTAGATAGTAGCATATACTAAACAAGGAGGTAGCGCTATGCAATTACAAAAAGGTATACAGTTACATTTTATAAAGACAACGAAGTTTAAAGATATTGGGATTAGTATTCGTTTTCGTAATACATTAAGTGAAAGAAATGCTGCACCACGTTCTTTGTTAGCACTTATGTTATGTGACCGTAGTTTTACATACGATACAAAAGAAAAAATGAATGCTGTTTTAGATAGAATGTATGGGGCGACATTAAATGCACAAACAGCAGGTTATGGAAAAGCGCAAGTGCTAGAAATTAAGACAAAAATTGTGAATCCTAGTTATATTAATTATGAAATAGATTTGTTAAAGGAAAGTTTTATATTTTTACATGAGATTTTGTTTGCTCCTTTACTAAGTGAAGAAGTTTTCCAAGAATCAAAAGCAATTCTTTTAGCAAAGATTGAACGTAACGAAGATGATCCTTCTCAATTTGCTATTAGTGAAGGATTAAAGTTTGCAGGTGTCAATACGCCACTAGCAATCTCTTCATTAGGAGAAAAAAAGCGAGTGAAAGAAATCACCTTAAACGATATTAAAAAAGCATATCAAAGCTTATTACAAGAAGATTTGATTGATATTATCATTTGCGGTGATGTAGATGAAGAAATCACAAAAGAAAATGTTCTGAAACAACTTGTTTTTACGCCTCGAGAAAGCAATATAGCTTCCTATTATCGTGTGGAAAACAACTTACATGAAGAAGAACACTTTGCATATAAAAAGATATCACAAAGCAGTATTATGATGACTTGGTTTACAAATACAAGTGTAAAAGATGAAGCATATTATGCATTACGTGTAGCAAATGCGATGCTTGGTCAATATAGTACATCCTTACTATTTCAAGAAGTACGTGAAAAGAACAGTTTGTGCTATTCTATCTTTTCAAATTTAATATCTTATGATGGTGCATTGGGTGTCACTACAGGAGTAGAAAAAGCCAATATTGCGAAAAGTGTGGCTTTAATTAAAGAACAGTTTAAAAAAATAGTAGATAATGATTTTAGCGATGAGCTCTTTAACGTGAGTAAAGAAATGATTGTTAACTCCTTAAAAGCTAGTAATGATAATATGAATTCATTGTTTGCTTTGCAATATCAAAACATCTTATTACAAAATACGTATACCACAAATGATGTGATTGCATTAGTAGAGAGTGTTAAAAGAGAACAAGTAGTACAAGCATTATCATTGTGCGAATTAAAAATGACTTATGTTTTAAGCCAAGGAGAAGCAAATGAAGAAAATAAATAATGAAAAATATCAAGAAAGTTATGTTGAAGAAACTCTTGATAATGGGCTTCACGTTATCTTATGGAAGAAACCAGATTATGGAAAAAGTTTATGTATGTTAGCAACACCACTTGGCGCAATGGATTTAAAACAGGTCGATAAAAATGGAAAAGAAGTTCATTTTCCTGCAGGTATTGCTCATTTTTTAGAACATAAAATGTTTGAAATGGGAAATGAAGATGTAATGGATAAGTTCTCTAAAATGGGAGCAAGTGTAAACGCATTTACTTCCTATAGTGAAACGGCTTATTATTTTTCTACAAGTAATGATATTGTTCCACCATTAAATTTATTATTAGATTTTGTACAAGAATTAAATATTAGTAAAGAATCTGTTGAAAAAGAAAAGGGAATTATTATTCAAGAATTAAGCATGTATCAACAAATGGCGGATTCTAGATTATTAATGGAAGTATTTTCTTCTCTTTATCATGAGCATCCTTTGAAATATGATATTGGTGGAGATGAACAAAGTGTACGTAGTATAACTTTAGAACAATTGGAAGAATGTTATCGTTTAAATTATCATCCTAGTACCATGATTCTTGTTTGTGTAAGCAATGAGGAACCAGAAAAACTTTTAAAAGTGATACGTGAAAATCAAGCAAAAAAAGTATTTCCAGTCATATCAAATGTGAAACGATTACATGTTGAAGAAGAAAAAAACGTCGCACGAGAAAGCTATGCATTTAAAATGGATGTTAGCATTCCAAAGGTTGCGTATGCCTATAAACTTATAGGAACGAGTGATCCTAAAAAACGCAATCAACAAGAATGGTGTATGAAGATATTGTTAGATGCTTATTTTAGTGGACTTAATCCTAAATTCCAACAATGGATGGATGATGGGATTATCAATGATTATGTTGGTAGTGAAATTGATTTAGGTGAAGATTATGGAATGTTGATGTTTTATGGTGAAACCAATAATAAAGAAGCATTTGAGAAAATAATTGATGAAATAGTTGATAAACTAAAAGCCGGTGAAATCAATGAGGATATTCTTGTTCAATTAAAGCGAAGATATTTTGGACAATCTATTCGTAGCTTAAATAGTTTTGAAGATATAGCAATTACATTTGTACGTAATTATTTTGAAAAGTTAGATTTTTTTGAAACCATGGATTTGTTGTATGATATTCATAAAGAAGATATACTGGAAGCAAGCGCCCTTTTAAAGGATGTACACAGGTGTATTGTAGAAATAACGCCAGAAAAATAAATCAAAAAAGATGCGTATTTGCATTACCCCCTCAAAAAGGTATGTTTTTATACCTTTTTTTCTTGTTTTTGCCTATTTTATGGTCGTTTCGTGCAAATTTGGGTATTTGCCAAGTACCTTTATAACGCTCATAATATAACTATACATAAAGGAGTGATGCCTTATGCGGTGCTTAAAGTCAAAAGCCAAATTCAGAAAGGAGTGATCATATGAATATAGTAGCTTTTGTAGGAGAAATTGCAGAAATGCCTCAATTAAGAGAATCTGCACAAGGTAATAAATTTGCGACAATGTTAGTACGTGTAACGCGTTCTTTTGCTAATAGTGGTGGAACTTATGAACAAGATGAAATAAATTTTACACTATGGAAAGGTATTGCGGAAACAACAGTTGAAGTAGCTAAAGTTGGCGCACAAGTTGCAATTAAAGGAAGACTACAGTCTCATACATTTGAGGGAAGTGATGGTAATAGCCATCGTAGTTATGATATTATTGCTGAAAATGTTTCGTTTTTGACTGCTCATGCGTAAGTAAGTCGAAAGCAAAAAAAAATCCATTTCTGGATTTTTTTATTTTGACTATCTGTTGTAAAACTCTACTACTAATAGTTCGTTTACTTCTTGGTTTAACTCACTACGTTCTGGTAAACGAAGGTAAGTTCCTTTTTTTGCATCTTTATTAACATCTACAAAGGCAACTGTGTGTAATGTAGCTTCCATTGCTTCAGCGATTGCTTTCATACTTGTTGATTTTTCTTTTACTTCAATTGTTTGTCCAGGTTTTGCTACATAACTTGGAATATCAACTTTTTTACCATTAACTAAAATATGTCCATGGTTTACTAACTGACGAGCAGCACGACGAGTACGAGCAAATCCCATTCTGTAAACTAGGTTATCTAAACGAGACTCTAATAGGAATAAGAAGTTATCACCAGTTACACCCTTCATTTTACTAGCTTTTGTGAAAGTGTTAAAGAATTGACGTTCATTTAAGCCGTACATGAAACGAATTTTTTGTTTCTCATGTAACTGCATACCATAGTTGGTTAATTTAACACGTTTTGTTGGTCCATGTTGACCTGGTGCGTAAGCACGTTTTTGTAACTCTTCTCCAGTTTCTAAAATTGAGAAACCAAGACGGCGGGATGTTTTCCAAACCGGTCCATTGATTCTTGACATTAAGATGTCCTCCTTATTGTTTTATAGCTATAAAACAATAACAGTACAAAGCTTGCTTGCGCTGTGTTCATACATACGATATCTTCACCCTAGCGTAAGGGTTACTCAATATCCCGTATTGTTACGTTATGAACGCTATCTACGTAAGTCTCTGCATTCCGCTATCGATTTTATGCCTTACTACTATAACAAACTTACTTCTATAAGTCAAATGATTTCTGTTTTATATAAATCTAAAAAAAATGAAGAACAGTGAATTAATAATTCATTAATTAAGTAAAATATGATACAATAACATCAATGAGAAATGAAGTGGAAGAGGTGTTCATATGGATGAGTTAATCGCTAATTTGAAAAATGTTGTTTCCTTTGATATTTTGATGTATATATTGATTGCAATAATTGCAATTGCTTTGATTTCTATCATTATGATGATGATAAGAAAAAAGCAGACACGCAAACAATTGGATGAATTAGAAATTCAATATAATACGTTGAAAGGTATTCCTTTAGCATTTAAGCTAAACAAGGCAGTCGCGCTTTCACGTGTTAATGAAGAAATGAGTCAGGAAGTAGAAAAATGCAAGAATGATTTTGATGTAATTCAAGATAAATTGAAAGATTGTAGTGTTGAACTAGCTGAAATTGATGATTTAATTTATGTACATAAAACAAAAACCGCAAAACGCAAGATGGAAACATTAGTTGCAGACTTAGCGTATTGTGATGAAAATGTAGTACGCGTGAATACGTCTTTAGATGAAATTCTTGAACAAGAAAATGAACAACGTATTCATATTAATGGATTAAAAGAACAATTCCGTAATGTGAAACGAACAATCAATGATGAACGTTCTTCATTTGCTCAAAGTTATGAATACTTGGAAATAGAAATTATGAACATTGAAAAGATGTTTTCAAGCTTTGAAGAATGGATGTTCGCTTCTGAATTTAGTAAAGCAGCACAACAACAAAAAGAAATTAAAGAACATATTAAACATTTAAGCAGTATTGTTGAAGTACTACCTTCCATGTACGAACGTGCTAAAGGTGTATTACCTAGAAGTATTGATGAAGTTGGATATGCGTATGCACAAGCAAAGAATGCGGGGGTATATTTAGATCATATTGAAGTACGTAAAAATTTAGATGTTATTAGTGATATGTTGAAAAATGATTTAAATAAACTACGCAATGGAAATCCACAAAGTGTGCATGAAGATTTAAATGATTGTGAAAAACGCATTGAACAATTAGCACAACAAATTGCGTTAGAGGAAAAATCATTTCATGAAGTGGACGACAATATAGAAACTTCATTTATGAATGTTAAAAATATTAATCTTGATGTGGAACATATAGAAGAGTTATATGGACGTGTCTATGAACGTTTTGGCTTTGAAAATTGGACAGAACGTTTAAAAGAAGTTGATGAGCGTTTAGAAACATTAAATGATATGCAACGTAAATTAGCAAAAGTTGTGAATGAAAAACAAATTCCTTATTCAACTATTTTAATTGCTTATAAAGAATTACAGCAAAGTGCTAGTGCTTTTAGTACTGAAGTTGCGGAAATGAAAGAATGCTTAAACAATGCATGTAGTGATGAAGAGCGTGCTAAAAAACAACTTATTAAATTGCAGTTGATCATGAATGAAATCAAAGTGAAAATGTCAAAACATCGATTGCCAAGTGTATCTTTGAAGTATGAAGAAGATTTACATAAAGGTGCGATGATGATTAAAGATATTCATGTAATCTTAGACAATTCGCCACTTGATGTGAAACGATTGAATGCTGAATTAAAAAATGCTATTGATTATATTTATACGTTATACAATAGTGTTAACAATTTAGTAGGTATGGCTATTATGGTTGAGAATACCATTGTATTTGGTAGTCGCTATCGTTCTTCTAATCCTGATATTGACTCTGAATTAACACGTGCAGAACTCTGCTTTCGCAATGGACAATATACGAAAGCATTAAAGATAGGTATCCAATGTATTGAAAAAATTCATCCAGGTGCTTATGAAAAACTAATTAATCAAAAAGATACAAGTATCTTAAACAACGTAGGTTAAATATGATTTATTTAGACTACAGTTCAACTACGCCAATTCAAAGCGAAGTATTAAAAACATATACAATGTTATTGTCATCCTATTATGGAAACAGTGATTCTTTACATGATTTAGGACGTGAAAGTTCTAAATTAATGGAACAGAGCCGTGCACAAATTGCACAGCTTTTGCATGTTTTAGAAGAAGAAATTTATTTTACATCCTGTGCAAGTGAATCTAATAATTATGCGATTAAGGGCTATGCTTGGAAGAATCAAAAAAAAGGAAAACATATCATAACTTCTTGTGTAGAACATTCTAGTATTTTAAATGCTTGCGAACAATTAGAAACAGAATTTGGTTTTGAAATTACGTACTTACCATTAACAAAAGCAGGAATTGTAGATGTTGATGAACTTCAAAAAGCATTGCGTAAAGATACCATATTGGTATCTTTAATGATGGTAAACAATGAAACTGGTGCATTAAATCCAATCAAAGAATGTGCGAAAATAGTTCATGAAGGCTCACGTGCAGCTTTTCATATGGATGGCGTACAAGGATTAGGAAAGTATCCCGTTGATTTATCTTATGTAGATATGGCAACCTTCAGTGCACATAAAATATATGGATTAAAAGGGAGTGCTATTTTCTTTAAACGAAAAAATATAGAAGTTATGTCACTCATTAGTGGAGGTCAACAAGAACGAGGCTTACGTGGAGGTACTAGCAATACTCCATGCAATATCGTGTTTGCGAAAACGCTACGCCTAGCACTTACAGATTTAAATGAACATCAAATATATGTTGGTGCATTAAATAAATATCTTAGAGAACAATTGAGTATGATTGAAGATGTTGTTATCAATAGTGATATTCACTGCTCTGTTTATATTTTAAATATTTCATGTTTAAAAATCGGAAGTGAAATTATGTTAAATGCATTAAATGAACGTGGGTTTTGTGTATCTGCACAAAGTACTTGTTCATCAAAAAGTAAAGCAATATCGAAGGTAATACTTGCTATGGGGCTTGGAGTTGAGCGTGCTACGCATGCTATTCGTATATCCTTATCTCATATGACAACCAAAGAAGAACTAACTAAATTTAGTAATGCGATAAAGGAGATTTGTCATGACTATCGAACAAGATAAAATTGTATATAACCATATCTTAGTAAGATTTGGAGAATTATCAACCAAAGGTAAAAACAAGAAAGATTTCATTAAACGTTTATTACAAAATGTAAAGAATGCTTTACGTGATTATGAAGCATTAACTTATGAGCGTACACATGATCGTTTATACATCATGTTAAATGGAGAGGATCATGAAAGTGTTTCTAAACATTTAGCAAAAGTATTTGGGATTTCATCTTTTTCTTTTGCGATTAAAGTGCCAAGTGATATTGATGAAATTATACAAACTTCATTACGAGTTGCTCAAGCGTTTAAAGGGGAAACATTTAAAATTGATACACGAAGAAGTTATAAATTGTTTCCGATGATGTCTGATGAAATTAATCGTAGTGTTGCCGGTGAAATATTACGAAATACGGATTTAAAAGTAAATGTAAAATCACCTGAATTACGGATTCAGATTGAGTTACATGAAGAAGATACCTATATTATGACAGGCAGAGTACAAGGCTCAGGAGGCTACCCTGTAGGCGTTGGTGGCAAAGCACTTGTTATGTTATCTGGTGGGATTGATTCTCCTGTAGCAAGCTATTTGACAATGAAACGTGGTGTTGCTATTGAATGTATTCACTATGCATCTCCACCATATACTTCACAAGCTGCTCAAGACAAAGTACTTGATTTAGCGCGTTTAATTGCATCTCATCAAGGGCATATTCGTGTACATATTATTCCTTTCACCGATTTACAACTTGCTATTTATAAAAACTGTGATGAAAGTTATGCTATCACTATCATGCGCCGTATGATGTATCGAATTGCACAAAAAGTAAGTGAAAAACAAAATTGTTTAGCGATTGTGAATGGAGAAAGCATTGGACAAGTTGCATCACAAACCTTAGAAAGTATGCGTACGATTAACATTGTTACGCAAATGCCAATTATTCGACCAGTTGCGTGTCTAGATAAATTAGAAATTATCGATTTGGCTAAAAAAATCGATACATACGAAACATCAATCCTTCCTTTTGAAGATTGTTGTACAATTTTCACACCAAAAAATCCAGTCACGAAACCAACAATAAAAAAAGCTGAATTTAATGAAGGAAGATTCGATTATGAAACACTATTAAATGAATGTGTTGAAAAAATGGAAAGTATTGATGTTTATCCTACTCAAAAAATTGATGAAAATATTTTTTAGTATAGTTTAATATTGTTCACCCATACTATTTATGAGGTGAGAATAATGGAAAAAAGAAAACAATACAACGAAAAACAAGTTGAGCAAGACTTATACCAATATGAAATGGGTATTGAGTTAGGCGCAGAATTAGAAAGTGCAAAAAGAGATCATAAAAGTGAGTATGATAAAGAACACGCTAGCAATGACTTTAAAAGCACAAAGAATGATCAAATGAATAAACAAAGCAATAAACAAAACCAAAACAACAATCGTTAAGTTGTGAAAGAGAACGTACTATTAAAAAGATACGTTCTTTTTTTGTTTCTTAGCATGTCAGTCTATGATATACTTTATGCATAGAAAGCAGAGGTAGAGCTATGCTATGTTGTCCTAAATGCAAAGAAAGATTAACCAAGAGTGATCACGTTTATACGTGTAGCAATCATCATAGCTATGATATAGCGAAACGAGGATATGTGAACCTTTTATTAGGAAACCATAAATCAGTAGGTGATGATAAAGCAATGATTGTTGCTAGAACTAAGTTCTTAAATCATCGATATTATCAACGATTATGTGAGCATTTAACGCAAATGATAAAAAATTTAAATCCTGTTGTACTCATAGATGCAGGGTGTGGTGAAGGTTATTATACAAATCAATTTAAGGAAGTTTTACCAAAAAGTACAATTATAGGATTCGATTTATCAAAGAGCGGCGTGGATCACGCTTGCACGTCTCATACAGGGGTGTTGTATAGTGTTGCAAGTGTCTTTCAATTACCATTAGATAATGCTTGTAGTGATGCTGTTGTATCAGTATTTGCTCCCATTGATGAAAAAGAAAATGCACGTATTTTAAAAGAGAAAGGCTACTTTCTGAAAGTAGGACCTGCTGCTAAACACTTATGGGAATTAAAAGAATTCTTGTATCAAGATGTTTATGAAAACGTGGAAGATAAAAGCACATATGAATTGTTTACTTTAGTAAAAGAAGAAACGTTAACATATACCATTACGTTAGATAATCAAGAAGATATTTGGGCGTTGTTTCAAATGACTCCGTATTATTGGAAAACAAGTAAAGAAGCGGTGGAAAAGCTAATGGCTCTATCGACATTAACAACGCTAGTTTCCTTTCATATTGAATTATATCAAAAAAAAGAGGCGAATTTACAATGACAAAAATTGAATGTGTACAGAAGTATTTTGATAGTTGGTTAAGTCAGAATAATGCATCTTGGGATATTTTGTTTGATGATAATATTTACTATAGTGAATATTATGGACCGGCATATCTTGGATTAGAGCGATTGAAACTATGGTTTTCAGAGTGGAATACATTTGGAATTGTTAAAGAATGGAATATCTTAAGTAGTTTTGAAGACGAAACACATTGCTGTGTAGAGTGGTTTTTTTGTGTTCAATATTTAGGTGAAGAAGAAGCTTTTGATGGAGTGTCTATTTTTACATTCACCAAGGAAGGAAAGATGGTTTCAGTAAAAGAGTATCAATCTTCTTTGCCTCATGTTTTACAAGATATTTAAAAATTAAAAGATTACTCTTCAAATAAAAAAACGATATGGTATAATGTTAAAGATGTAAAAAATACGAAAGGCGGTATTTAAGATGGCATTTGAATCATTAAGCGAACGGTTAAATAAAGCATTTAAAAATATAACAGGCAAAGGAAAACTTTCAGAAAAGAATATGAACGACATGTTACGTGAAGTACGCATGTCTTTATTAGAAGCGGATGTAAACTATGGAGTTGTAAAAGATTTTATTGCTAGAGTAAAAGAACAATCATTAGGTGAAGATGTAATGACTTCTTTAAATCCTGGACAAATGGTAGTGAAAATTGTTCATGATGAGATTGTAGACTTGTTAGGCAGTAAAGATGCACCAATTAACTATCAAGCTTCTGGTATTACGACAGTTATGATGGTTGGTTTACAAGGAACAGGTAAAACAACGGCAGCTGCTAAAATTGCCAATGTAATGAAGAAGAAACAATCACGTAACCCTTTATTAGTTGCTTGTGATGTAATTCGTCCTGCAGCTATTGAACAACTACAAACGCTAGGTGCTAGTATTGGTGTTGAAGTGTTTAGCTTAGGTGTGGAAACAAAAGCTTTAGAAACCGCAAAAAAAGCGATGGCATATGCAACTGAAAAAGGCTATGATACTATCATATTTGATACGGCTGGACGTTTGCATATTGATGAAGAATTAATGCAAGAGTTAGCGGATATAAAAGCATTTGTAAATCCTAGTGATATCTTGCTAACAGTAGATGCTATGACAGGGCAAGATATTGTGAATGTAGCAACGAGCTTTCATGAACAGCTAGTAGTTAGTGGGTTAGTACTTACTAAATTAGATGGAGATTCACGTGGTGGTGGTATTTTATCAGTACGTTCAATTACACAAGTTCCAGTAAAATTTGTTGGTTTAGGAGAAAAAATAGATGATTTAGATGTATTCCATCCAGAACGAATGGCAGATCGTATCTTAGGTATGGGAGATATTATGTCTTTAGTGGAACAAGCTCAAGATAAAATGGATATTGAAGCCTCTACAAAATCAGCAAATAATATGATGAGTGGTAAATTTACCTTAAATGATATGCTTGTTCAGTTTCAACAAATTAAAAAGATGGGTTCTTTAGGTGGCATGATGAAACTAATTCCTGGTATGGGACAAATGGCAGGACAAATGGATGAGGCAAAAGCTGATAACAAATTAAAGAAAAGTGAAGCAATTATTTTAAGTATGACACCAGAAGAACGTGAGAATCCAGATATCTTAAGAGCTTCTAGAAAAAATAGAATTGCTAAAGGTAGTGGAACAAATGTGGCGGATGTAAATCGCACGATTAGTGATTTTGAAAAGATGAAACAAATGATGAAGCAGATGGGGAGTATGAGTAAAAGCGGTAAAATGCCTAATATGACAGGTATGGGTGGCATGAAAAATATGCGTAACATGAGTAAAATGATGCGTGGTGGCGGTAAACGAAAATTTTAATTTTATTATAGGTGTCAAGTAAAAATACTTGACACCTATTTATATACATGATAAACTAATCAAGTATTCATTGAAAAATAAATAGGAGGAAATATAAAATGGCTGTTAAATTAAGATTAAAAAGAATGGGTTCAAAGAGAAAACCTTTCTACAGAATAGTTGCTGCTGATTCACGTTCACCTAGAGATGGACGTATTATTGAAGCTATCGGTACTTACAATCCAACATTAAACCCTGCAGTGGTTACTTTAAATGAAGAAGTTGCAATCAAATGGTTAAAGAATGGTGCACAACCTTCAGATACTGTACGTAACATCCTTTCAAAAGAAGGAATTATGAAACGTTTACACGAAGAAAAAAACGCTAAGTAATAATTATGATTGATTACGAAAAAGTTTTATTGGATATTGTAAAACCAATGGTTGAAGATAAAATTAACGTGTCTGTTAAATTAATGCCAACACTTGAAGATAATGAAATCTTACTATATGTCTATGCTAATAGTGAAGATGTAGCAAGACTTATTGGTCGTCGTGGTAGTATGGCTTCTTCAATCCGCCATATGATGTCTGTGGCATCAAGAAAAGAAGATAAACGCGTTACGATTAAATTCGAATCATATTAGGATGCTAACGCATCCTTTTTTTGGAGGAGCTTTTATGAAACAAATTAAAGTAGGTGTCATTGTTAATACACATGGTTTAAAAGGGGAAGTACGAGTAAAAAATCTCAGTGATTTTCCAACTCTTCGCTATCAAAAAGGAAAACAAATCAATCTTCAATATAAGGACGAACTAATTCATTTAACAATCGAAAGTGTTCGTTTCAATAAAGATTTATATTTGCTTACATTTAAAGATTACGAAGATATTAATTTAGTAGAAATTTGGAAGGGTAGTTATCTTTCAATAGATGAAGATAGTTTAATAGAATTAAGTGATGAAGAAGCTTACTATTTTGAAATGCAGGATAGTGAAGTATATACTTTAGAAGAAGAGTATCTTGGTCGTGTAGTTGAAATAATTGAGACAGGAGCAAATGCTGTTTTGCGAGTTAAAAATGAAGAGCGCGAAATATTGATTCCATTTGTTAAAACATTTGTAATTAAGTTTGATAAAAAACAAAAGAAAATGCATGTAAAGCTTATGGAAGGTTTGATATGAAAATTACGGTACTAACATTATTTCCTGAATTTTTTGATAGTTTTATTTCTACTTCTATTATTAAACGTGCAATTAATAAACAACAGGTTGATTTTGAAGTTATCAATTTTCGTGAATTTACAAATGATGCACATAATAATGTAGATGATACACCTTGTGGTGGAGGACAAGGGATGCTCTTATCTTGCCAACCGATTATTGATTGCCTAAAAGCAATACGGACCTCATCAAGTGTTGTGGCTATGCTCTCTCCTCAAGGAATTCCATTTAAGCAAAGTATTGCGCATGAGTTCGTTGAAAATATTGAACACTTAATTCTTTTATGTGGACACTATGAAGGCTTTGATGAGCGTATACGTGAATATGTGGATTTAGAAGTATCTTTAGGAGACTTTGTTTTAACTGGCGGAGAAGGTGCGGCACTTGTCATTAGTGATGCATTAATTCGCTTATTAGATGGTGTTATTCTTGAAGAGTCACATAGTGACGATTCTTTTGAAAATGGTTTATTGGAATATCCTCAATACACACGACCTATCGTATATGATGGAAAAAGTGTGCCAGAAGTATTATTATCAGGACATCATGCGAATATTCGTAAATGGAGACTTAAACAATCATTAAAAAAGACATTATTAAAACGACCTGATTTGTTAAAAAATCGTGTATTTACGAAAGAAGAAGCAAAACTATTGAAGGAAATCAAAGAAGAACTTTGATTTCCTTTTCAAATAGGAAGCTTGAAATAAATAGATCATAATAAAAGCTAAAATTTATGAAAATATTTCATGAAAATATTCTAATTTCTTTTCCATTTATACGTTAAAAATGTTATGATATTGCTAGAAAGGATCCCGACCTTTCTATAAACGACAACTTCTTTACATATTGTACATAAATGCAAATAATGCTTTACAGATGTTCCTTTTTTGTGCTATTATTAATAAGCCTATTGGCACGCGGTTCCGCTGAACGTAATATTTATGAACCTCAACGTTAAACAAAGCGAAAAAGGAGAGCCATATTATGAATTTACAATTAGTAAACGAAGTAACAAAATCACAATTGAAAACAGATGTACCTTTCTTTAAATCAGGTAGTACAGTACGTGTACACGTTAAGATTAAAGAGGGTGACAAATCTCGTATCCAGGTATTCGAAGGTTTGGTAATCGCTAAACAAGGTGGAGGAATTAACGAAGTTTTTACAGTTCGTAAAATTTCAAACCAAATAGGAGTGGAAAGAACATTTCCTATCCATTCTCCAATTGTAGATAAAATTGAAGTTGTACGTCACGGTAAAGTTAGAAGAAATAAATTATTTTACTTACGTGGTCGTTCAGGTAAAGCTTCTCGTATTAAAGAAGTTCGTTAGAATGATTAAAAAGTCGGGTTATTACTCGACTTTTTATTATAATTGTGGGGAGGGTTATGAAAGATGGATGAACGAACAAGAAAAAAGCATCGACAAGATTCCAAAGAAACGCTATGGAGCGTCATAGCGTCTAATTTGTTTTCTTTGTTAAAGATTTTTTTAGTATGCATTCTTCTTGTCTATCTTTGTGTAAACTTTGTCACACTTCCTTTTCATGTAAAGGGTCCTAGTATGTATCCCACAGTAAAAGATGGTGAAATGGGTCTAAGCAATGCTTTTACGGGAAAGTTTTCGGAAGTAAAACGTGGCGATATAGTAGTCGTTTATGAAAATAAAAAAACGCATACGCATTGGGTAAAGCGGGTGATTGGCATGCCAGGAGAAAGTGTGTATTGTAAAAATGATACTGTTTATATTAATGATGTACCATTGAATGAGGCGTATTTACAAAATGATTTTGCCCAAAACATTAGAGATACCAATATTATATTTACAGAAGATTTTGAAGAATATCAATTAGGAAAAGATGAGTATTTTTTAATGGGAGATAACAGACTTAACTCAATGGATTCAAGAGTATTAGGTGCATTTGATAGAGATCAAATTAAAGGAGTTGGCTTGGCTATAGCTATTCCAATAAGTAAAGTGAGGATTGCTAAATGATGCTAAAGAAAAAACGAAATAAAAATTCTTTACTTTATACTTTGCTAGAATGGACGCGTTTACTATTGATATGTGGGGTAGCTGCTGCTTTGATTATGAGTTTTATTGTTCGTAAAGAAGAGGTCAGCGGTGATTCTATGAATCCAACAATTAAGAATGGAGAATATGTATTTATAAATATAATTGCAAGCTATACAACAGAAATCCAACGTTTTGATGTTGTTGTAGCAAGAAATTATAAGAACGATGATTTATGGGTAAAACGCGTTATTGGATTACCAGGGGAAACAATTGCATATAAAGATGATGTTTTATACATTAATAATAAAAAAATGGAAGAACCATTTTTAAATAAAGATTATATTAAAAATATAAAGGAACAAGAAAATGTTAAACTGTTTACAAACGATTTTAATTCTCGTAAATTAGAAAAAGATGAATATTTATTGATGGGAGATAATCGTTTGCATTCTTTAGACTCTAGGAGTGAATCTGTAGGACCATTTAAACGTGAACAAATTATCGCAAATGGAATGTTTGTATATCATCCATTTAAAGATGCTCGTTTTATTACGAACGGTATGTAAAAGTTATTAATAAGAAAGACTAGGTGAATATGATGGCGGATGATAAAATAAGAATTCAGTGGTTTCCAGGTCATATGACCAAAGCCAAAAGAGAAATGCAAGAAAAATTAAAGCTAGTAGATATGATTATTGAATTACGTGATGCACGTGTTCCTTCTGCTAGTAAAAATCCAATGATAGATGAGTTGTGTGGGCAAAAACCAAGGCTGATTATTTTATCAAAAAAAGACAAAGCTAATAAGAAAGCAACTGCACAATGGGTAAGTGCTTTAAGCAATGAAACAACTTCAGTATTAGCACTTGATATTTTAAAAGACAATGTAATTCCAATTGTAGTTGAAACTAGTCAATTGTTATTAAAGGCCAAAATTGATAAAATGATTCGAAGAGGAATACGACCACGAGCAATGAGAGCTATGGTGGTGGGGGTACCAAATGTTGGTAAATCGACCTTTATTAATCGTATATCTAAAAAGAAAATAGCAATTACAGGAGATCGTCCTGGGGTGACTAAATCGTTGCAATGGTCAAAGGTAAATCAAAATTTAGAGTTATTAGATACACCAGGAGTTTTATGGCCTAAATTTGAAGATGAAAAAGTTGGTATTTTATTAGCGATATCAGGAGCAATACGTGATGAAATACTTCCATTAGAAGAAGTTGCTGTTTGGGCAATGAAATATTTAGTAGAACATGCCCCCAACTTATTGATAGAACGTTATGATATTGAAATATGTGAAGATCCTTATGAGATGTTACAACGTTTAGCACGTAAACGTGGTTTTCTAATGAATAAAGATTGTATTGATAAGAAACGTACGATTGATACATTTTTACGTGAGCTTCGCGATGATCGTTTAGGACCCATTACTTGGGAGTTACCAAATGAAAACAAGTGATGTTTATGAACGTGCTTGGTGGAAAGAAAAACGCCAGTATATAGTCGGTATTGATGAGGCGGGAAGAGGTCCGTTAGCAGGACCACTTGTGGTTGCGGCCGTCATGTTTCCCAAAGGATATGCACATGAAGAAATTTATGATTCAAAAAAAATTAGTGAAGCAAAGCGAATACGTTTGTTTAAAGAAATTATTAACCAAGCGTATGAATATCATATTCTGATAATAGAACCTGCTATCATTGATGAATTAAATATTTATCGAGCAACACAAAAGGCCATGCAAGATTTATGTGATATGTTTAAGCACGTTGATGGTGTGTTAAGTGACGCGATGCCTTTACCAAATTGTCAACAGGAAGTAATGCCTTTGATAAAAGGGGATCAAAAAAGTGTGAGTATTGCAGCAGCAAGTATTTTAGCAAAGGTTACGCGAGATGCTATTATGAAGGGATATGATGTATTATATCCCCAATATGGGTTCGCTAACCATAAAGGATATCCAACGAAAAGACATAAAGAAGCCTTAGAAAAATATGGAATTATAAAAGGATTATATCGTCATTCTTATGCACCAGTACAAGCTGTAGAACAAATGCATTTAGACTTAGGAAAGTAGTTGAAATACTACTTTTTTTGTAATTAAATATTATTTGTAAAATAGTTGCTAAAAAAATAATTATATAATACAGATAGAGAAAGGTGATGGATATATATTTGAATTGGGTTGTCAATTTACACAATGATTATTACGTTCTATCCTAATAATATGGAGAAAAACGTAGTAATATCTTGAGTGCTGAAGGTGAAGGATAAACTATGGAATATATACAAAATACCATCTATTTCATTTTTGCTTCATTTATTTAGGATTTATGCCTTGTATTTTCGTAAAAGAACTATATGGAGGATTTTTTATGAAAAAACAAATATTGTATTATGCACTGAAGTATGATGGGGATTGGAAGAAGATTCAAAAGGCAATATTAACAAATGAGACGTGGAATGAAATTGTTTATCAAGGAAAGTATACGACGATTGTGGATGAGGACTATCCAGAAAAGCTAAGAAGATTACAATACGCTCCATGGATTTTATTTTATGAGGGTGACTTAGCACTTGCTAGCACACAGGTTTGTGGAATTGTTGGAAGCCGATTATGTTCTTCTTTTGGTATTGATACGTGTATCCATGTAGTAAATTTATTAAAAAAACGTTATACAATTGTTTCAGGACTTGCTAAAGGGATTGATGCAATTGCTCATAAAACGAGTTTAGATATGCATACAATAGCAGTTATAGGTTGTGGTCTAGATACGATTTATCCAAAAGAAAACGCTTATCTATATCAACAAATTCGTGAACATCATCTATTGCTTAGTGAATATCCAAATGGTTCTAAACCATTTGCTTATCACTTTCCTTGGCGAAATCGAATCATTGCTGCACTAAGTGATGCTCTCGTTGTTATTGAGGCTAAAAAACGTAGTGGAACCTTGCTCAGTGTGAATGAAGCACTAGAACTAGATATACCAGTATATTGTATTCCTCATGATTTTAAAAAAGTGGAAGGTATGGGGTGCAATCTATTGCTTTCACAAGGAGCAAATATCCTCATTGATGATGAAGATATTATGCTGATATAAAGAAAATGTTTGACAAATATCAAAAATACGCAAATAATAGGATACGTATGCTTAGACAAGAAGGAGACAGAGATGAAAAATTTAGTTATCGTGGAATCACCATCCAAATCAAAAACAATTGAAAAATATCTAGGTGAAGACTTTCATGTAGTATCATCTAAAGGACATATAAGAGATTTAGCCACTACTGGAAAAGGTGGGTTAGGAATTGATGTAGAAAACAACTTTGAACCAACCTATAAAGTAAGTAGTGATAAAAGAGCAGTTGTAAAAGAATTAAAAGCCTTGGCTAAAAAGAGTGAGCATGTCTATTTAGCAAGTGACCCTGACCGTGAAGGAGAGGCCATTGCTTGGCATTTAGCACAAGTATTAGAACTTGATGTTGCTAAAGAAAATCGGATTATCTTTAATGAAATAACAAAGAATGCTGTTATTAGTGCATTTGATAAACCTAGAACGATTGATTTAGATATGGTTAAATCGCAAGAAGTACGTCGAATATTAGATCGTATTATTGGTTTTAAACTATCTAAATTATTACAGAATAAAATTCGTTCAAAATCTGCAGGACGTGTACAATCTGTTGCTTTACGCTTAATTGTTGAACGCGAAAATGAAATACGAGCATTTATTAGTGAAGAATATTGGACACTAGCTGCCAATGTTGAAAAGGAACAAAAACTATTTAATGCATCTTTAAATAAAGTGGATGGTAAAAAAGCTGAATTAAAGACGCAAGAAGATATTGATGCTATTATTGAACGATGTGTGCATGATTTTGTTGTGGATAAAATTGAAAAAAAGGTACGAAAGAAAGATCCTAGAATGCCTTTTATTACATCAACGTTGCAACAAGAGGCTAGTACGAAACTTGGCTATGGAGCAAAGAAGACTATGCAGATAGCACAAAAGCTATATGAAGGACTTGCTTTAAAAGGCGGAGTTGCTGAAGGTTTGATTTCTTATATGCGTACCGATTCAACTAGATTAAGTGATGTGTTTGTAAAAGATGCAGAAACCTATATTGAATCTACTTATGGCAAAGAATATAGGGGAAAAGCTAGACAAAAAAATAATGAAAATGCCCAAGATGCCCATGAGGCAATCCGTCCTACGAACATTAATCATACGCCAGAAGCGGTAAAAGAATATTTAACAAACGACCAATATAAGCTATATAAATTGATTTATTCACGTACATTAGCATCTTTAATGGCTTCTAGTAAAAGTGATGTTGTTAATGTCCAAATTGTTAACAATGGTTGTGAATTTAGTGCGAATGGCTCTATCCTTCGCTTTGATGGATATTTAAAAGTGTACGGTGACTATGAAAGCGTAAAAGATGAAATGTTACCAATACTTGAAGAAGGGGAAGTATTAAGCGATGTTGAACTTGAAGGAAAACAACACTTTACTGAACCACCTTTACGTTTTAGTGAAGCACGTTTAATTAAAGAAATGGAAGAAAAAGGGATTGGACGTCCATCTACATATGCTATTATCATTGATACCTTACAAGCACGTGGTTACGTTACGTTAGATAAACCAAGTGAAGGAAGTAAAACAAAAGTGTTTTTTCCTAGTGAACAAGGAGAGTTAACTGATAAAAAGTTACAAGAGTTTTTTCAAGAAGTTATTAATGTTTCCTATACTGCCAATATGGAACATCATTTAGATGAGATAGCTGGTGGAGAGCGTGATAACATTGAAGAATTAAGAACGTTTTATGCTGCGTTTGAACCATTACTTGAAAATGCTTATGAAAATATGGAAAAGAAAGAATTAGAACATACAGGAGAAAAATGTCCTGATTGTGGTAATGACTTAGTATATCGTGTAGGTCGCTTTGGGAAATTTGTTTCTTGTATTAACTTTCCTGAATGTCGTTATACAAAGAGTGAAGACGAAGAACAAAATGAAAGTGACGAAGTTTGTCCTAATTGTGGTAGTAAAATGGTTATGAAAAAAGGACGTTATGGTTCTTTCTTAGCTTGTAGTAACTATCCTGAGTGTAAATATATTAAAAGCAATAAAGTAAAAGAAGAACCAGTACCTACTGGTGAAATGTGTCCAGAGTGTGGGCATGAGTTAGTACAACGTAAATCACGTTTTGGGACAACCTTTGTTGGGTGTAGCAATTATCCAAAATGTCGGTATATAAAAAAAGACCCTAAAAAAGAAAGTGAAGTAAAAGAAAAAAAGAAAAAGACAACAACAAAGAAAACAACGAAAAAAGTCGTTAAGAAAAAAGTTGTAAAGAGTGAGGCTGAATGAAACAAGTAAACGTAATTGGAGCAGGACTTGCAGGATGTGAAGCTACGTGGCAATTGGTAAAACGTGGGATTCATGTGAAGCTATTTGAAATGCGTCCTGTTGTATCTTCAAAGGCACATCATAGTGATTTATTTGCAGAGTTGGTTTGTTCCAACTCTTTACGTAGTGATTCACTACAAAATGCAGTGGGTATCTTAAAAGAAGAAATGCGTCATCTAGATTCTATTATTATGCGTTGTGCGGATGAAACAAGAGTTGAAGCAGGAAGTGCACTTGCTGTTGATCGCACGCAATTTGCACAAAAGATAACAGATACTTTAAAAGCACATCCCCTTGTTGAAGTAGTCACTCAAGAAGTAGATTCTATTTTAGAAGGTCCTACCATCATTGCGAGTGGTCCTTTAACGAGTAATGCTTTGTCAAAAGCAATACAAGCGTACACGCACGAAGATTATTTTCACTTTTTCGATGCGGCAGCACCAATCGTTGAAAAAGATAGTATTGATTTTACAAAGGCTTATTTAAAATCAAGATATGATAAAGGCGATGCGGCTTATATTAACTGTCCTATGAATAGAGAAGAGTTTATGACCTTTTATCAAGCGCTAATAAGTGCCGAAACAGCTGATATGCATGATTTTGAAGAAACTTATTTTGAAGGATGTATGCCGTTTGAAGAAATGGCACGTCGTGGGGAAAAAACATTGTTATTTGGACCGATGAAACCAGTTGGTTTGGAAACTCCAGATGGTAGTAAACCTTATGCAGTTGTACAATTGCGCCAAGATAATGCGATAGCTTCCTTATATAATATTGTAGGGTTTCAAACACATTTGAAATGGGGAGAACAAAAACGAATTTTATCACTAATACCAGGATTAGAAAATGTAAATATTGTACGATACGGTGTAATGCATCGCAATTCTTATTTATGTGCACCTAAAGTATTGCGTCCAACATACCAAGACATAAAACGTGATGACCTGTTTTTTGCTGGGCAATTATGTGGAGTAGAAGGATATGTTGAAAGTGCTGCAAGTGGGCTTTTGGCGGGATTGAATATGGCAAATTACATGCGAGGCTTGCCTTGTGAAGAACTTCCTCGAACATGTGTGATAGGTTCCATGGCGTATTACATTACACATGCTAGTGCTAAGTATTTTCAACCAATGAATGCCAATTTTGGAATTATGCAGCTAGCTAGCAAGGTAGCAAAAAAGGATCGTAAGGATGCTTTTGCTAAGCAATCATTAGCAATCATTGACGAATATAAAGGGAAGTTTCAATAAAATGGACGAGTTAGTAAAACGCTTTTTATTGTATATTGATCAAAGGAATAGTGGAAGTGAACATACATTAGATGCGTATCATCGTGATATTTTAGAGTTTGTTAAGTTTTTAAAGAAACAAGATATTCATGATTTTAATGAAGTGGATCGTATAGTGGTGATGGATTTTATTGCAATGTTACATGAGTCGCAAGGAGTGCATGGAACACTGAAAAACAGTACGATTGCACGTAAATTATCATCATTACGTTCTTTTTATCATTATTTAAATGAATATGTAGGAATTAATCAAAATCCTTTTTTATATTTTAAAACACCAAAACTTGCGAAAAGAATTCCGGAATTTTTGTTTTATGATGAAATGGACATGTTTTTAAATTCATTTGATTTAAGTGATTGTGTCTCTTTACGTAATAGAGCCATGTTTGAACTCATGTATGCATGTGGACTTCGTGTAAGTGAGGCAGCAGATTGTATGATACAAGATATTGACTTTCATGATCAAATACTACGTGTGAATGGAAAAGGTGATAAACAACGATTGGTTCCTTTTTATGAGGACGCAGGGAACTTGTTGAAGCGATATATACAAGATGTACGGAGTGTTTGGATGAAAGAAAAGCAACATTCCTATGTATTTGTTAATCAACGTGGAGATAAACTAACGAGTCGCGGTATTCAATATATCATGGAAAAGAGTGCAAATTTTTGTGATTTGCATGTTCATTTACATCCACATATGTTCCGTCATAGCTTTGCGACACATTTACTCGACAATGGCGCAGATTTGCGAATTGTACAAGAATTGTTAGGGCATGCTTCTTTATCAACTACACAAATTTATGTACATGTCTCTCAAGAACGATTAAAGAATGTTTACATAGAAGCCCATCCTAGAGCCCATGCTAAGAACAAGTAATCCTTTAGGCATTATTGAAAAAACGTAAATAGATGTTGAAATATAAAGGGTTTATGCTATAATAATAAACGGTGCGTAAGATAGCTCTTATGCATACTACACACATCATGGATTCGTCAGCCCGTGCTTTAGATACGTTATATGTATCGACAATAAGTTGCTGATGTTGGAAATGGTGGAGGCGTAACGGAAAGCGAGGACTTTAAAATGTCAGTTGTAACAATGAGAAAATTATTAGAATCAGGTGTCCACTTTGGTCACCAAACACGTAGATGGAATCCAAAAATGAAACCAAATATCTACGCTTCAAGAAATGGTGTTTATATCATTAACCTTG
>JAVWIF010000001.1:65112-107701 GCA_036639635.1 Longicatena sp. | reverse complement strand
CTTTCTTATGAAGCGCTTTTTACTAATATTTTAGAACTGTTAACACCTTGTGTTCACACGCAACAAGAAAAACAAGTGTACCAACAAATCACAAGTTTATTACAAGATGTATTCCCATATATACAGAGTAAAGAAGATATTCTATTTATCATGCCTTTTATTGAAAAAATTACAAGTTCACAAAAAGCCACAGAGTTACAAGGCTGTCTTGTTGCTGATTTAAAACAAGGATTATTATCGACTCCCTATCATTTTTTGTTAGGTGCCACACAGAAAAACTATCCAGCATTTCAAAAGTTAAGTGGTATTTTTGATGAAGATTATGTTGCGTCTATCGATGCTTATCCTAGTATGGAAGAGCGTTATGCTTTAACACTTCAACAAGTCGATACACTATTACATGTTTCTCCACATATTATTGTTTCCTTTCCTTTAGGTAGTTATGAAGGAAAAGCGAATGAATGTGCATTAGAAATCGAACAATTCATGGAGTATAAATCACTTCCTTATCCCCTCCATAATAACTTCACTCCTATTACAAATAAACTCGTAATTGATAGCGAGACTGCTCATCGTTTATTTGTCCATGACAAACAAATTCATGGTTCAATTTCCTCAATTGAACGTTACGTAAAGTGTCCCTTCTCTTATTTCTTACGTTATGGTTTATCTTTAAAAGAACCTATGAAACATGGATTTCCTAACTCTTATGCAGGAACCTTATTGCATTATATCTTAGAAGTTTTAACAACCACTTATGGAAAAAGCTATGCAACAACTAGCATAGATAAGATAAGTAAACTTTTACAATCTGAAATACAAGTGTTAGAGGACTTGTTTCCTACTATTAGTTTGTCTTTAGAAAATGTAAAGACGCGTATTTTATGCTCATTAACACAGACTTTACAAGCCTTAGATGAGTTTGAGCAACACTCTTCTTTACAACCTTATAAAAGTGAATATGCCTTTACTTATGAAATCCCTTTACAAGACGATATTCGTATCGCAATGAAAGGCTTTATTGATCGTATTGATACAACAAATTCGCTTGCTTGTATTCTAGATTATAAAAGCTCTAGTAAAACATTATCAGAAGATAATGTTTTTGCGGCTTTACAACTGCAGTTATTGACTTACGCTATGGTGGTTCAAAAAGATTTTGGTAAAGATATGCTTGGTGCATATTATGTTTCCTTAAAGAATGAAAACATCCCTTATAAAGCTGGTAAATTATCTAGGAGAAAACCTGTTACGCATACTGTAAATAGTTTAGAAGACATGCAAGATATGCTTAAGAAATCACATCGTTTTAATGGATGGGCATTAAACTTGGACATCGCTAGTTTAGATGATAACGGAAGTCATCTTGTTGGTGTTCGAATGAACAAAGATGGTTTTGTTAAAGCAAGTAAAGTATATAGCTTGAGCGATGTTAGTGAATATTTAAGAGCGATGTATCAAAAAATAGGAACGCAAATAATCGATGGTAAAATTGCTTGTACGCCTATAGAAGAAGCCTGTACATATTGTACCTATCATGAAATTTGTCGTTTTAATGGTTCTTATAGAGCAAAAGAACCAATGGTTGAAGTAGATGATTCTATTTATCAAAAGGGGGATGAACAAGATGCCTAATTGGAACTCTCAACAATTAAAAGCGATTCATACAAAAGATAAAAACATCTTAGTTTCTGCTTCGGCTGGAAGTGGTAAAACAACTGTATTAATTGCACGATTAATGGATTTAGTAATGAATGATCACGTTAGTATTAATGCCATTCTTGCTATGACATTTACAGAAGCTGCCGCCAATGAAATGAAAAAACGTTTGGCTGCAGAATTACAAAATGCTTTAGCTTGTAGTACAAATGAAGATGATAAACGTTATATTACTAAGCAGTTAACAAGCATTCAAACAGCTCATATTTCAACCATTCACTCCTTTTGTTTGTCTATTCTACAAGATTACTACTATACAATAGGTTTATCTAGCAAGCGCGTGAGTAGTATTATGGATAATGGTTCTATGGTCTGTTTTCAAAAAGAAGCTTTGAAACAATGTTTTCAAAACCAATATCAAAAACAAGACGAAACCTTCTTAGCGTTATGTCAAATGTTTTCTGCTCGTCCCGAAAGCAATAGCGAATTAGAATCAATGATTCTACGTTTGGCAAGTCTTGCTAGTAGTAAAGCTGATGCTTCTGCTTGGTTATCTTCTTTAAGTGAGAACTATCATAATATAAAACGTTTCGAAGATTTAGATACGAACATGACGACTAACTTCTTTGAATATTTCATGGTTGAAAAAGAACGTTATGTGCAAACCCTTCTACAAATAGAACAACTCTATAACATAAAATACAGTAGTGAAGTAAAAAAACATGCAATATTAAAACAAAAAATTGATGCATTACCAGTATTAACAAAGGCTTTAGAAACTCTTGATTATTACGAATTTCGTAGTAGTTTTATTTCCATTGCACATGCAAGTGTGCCTACTACTCCTGATAAAGAAGATAAAGAGTATGAAAGATTACGTAAGCGTGTAATAAAAAGTGAAGATGACTTACTTGGTCTTTTGTTTAGTGAAGATGAATTCATGAAAGATAATCAAGCGCTCTATCCTTATATAAATAAACTAGTTGAGATGTGTATTGATTATAGAGAATATTATGCGCAAATAAAAGAACAAAACGAAGTTATTGATTTTGATGATATGGAACACTTTGCACTTGCTATATTACAAGCTAATAATGGTGATATCGCACGTGTTTATCGCAACAAGTTCATTGAAATTATGGTTGATGAATTTCAAGATAGCAATGATGTACAAAATAAATTAGTATCTTTAATATGTAAAGAAAACAATGTTTTTAGAGTAGGTGACATCAAACAGTCTATTTATGGGTTTCGTCATGCTCTTCCTCAATTAATGAAAGGTTTGATAACCAATAAGGGAATTTATGATGAAGTTATTTATCTATCTAATAACTATCGTTCAAAGAAAATGATTGTTGATTTTAACAACGAACTATTTAAACGATTAATGAATATTGAGGGATTCTCTTGTAGCTATGAAAAAGAGGATGATGTAGAAACTGGTGTTGAGAGTCAATTAACAAACAATGCTCCTATATGTTTCCATGTGCTCTTCCATGATGAAGTAAAAGATAGTGCTGATATATTACTTGGTAAAAATGAACTAAAAGCTAGTTATATAGCGAACCAAATTATCACAATGAAAGAAAAGGAACAAAGAGATTGGAAAGATTTTGTTGTATTAGTAAGAGGAAATGCACGCAAAGATGACATGAAAGCGGCCTTTGATGAAGTTAATATTCCTTATTTTATCGACATTAAATATGGCTTTTATCAATCCAATGCCGTACAAATTATGTTATCTGCTTTAAAATGTATGGTGAGACCACATGATGATATTAGTTTTATTGCTACTTTAGTATCCCCCTTATTCAATCGAACAACACAAGAACTTGCCGAAGTTAAATTAAAGAAAGATAAAAAGCAATCATATTATAGCTACTATCAAGAACACCCATTTGAAGGCTTTGAAATCTTAGATAATTTTATTTCAATTGTCTATTCTACTCCTTTAACGCAATTATTAAATGCTTTATATGAAGTGAATCAGTATTATAGTGAACATACGACAATGCAAGAAAAGACAAATCTAGATTTACTATTTGAAAAAGCTGTTCAATTTGAAGATCAAAACGCACGAGGAATTACCTCTTTCTTAACCCAAATTGAACAAATCAAAGATGCACAAACAGCCGAAGCTATCCCAATTGGAAGTGATGCCAATGTTGTTCGTGTTATGAGTATTCACCAATCAAAAGGATTACAATTCAGAGTTGTCTTCTTATGGTCAACAAATAATCAAACACCTATCGAGTTTAAAGACTATTGCCTTTGTGATAGTGATTTAGGCATTGCGATGAAATATATGGAATTACCACAACGTTATGTTCGTACCACAATGAATCGAATTGCGATGGAGCATAAAAAAGACAAAGAAGAATTAGAGGAAGAAATGCGTATTCTTTATGTTGCTACTACTCGTGCACAAGAACAGATGCATATTGTGGATTGTATTACTTCTCTTGACACATTTAGGACTCCTTTAACATTATCTTCTGTATATGAACGTAATGGCTATACCGCTTGGATCTTACAAGCATTTCTAAACAATCCTTCCCCACTTTTTACCCTTAAAGAAGTTCATCAATATTGGCATAGTGAACTACAGCCAATCAAACAAACATCATATAAACAAATTTCACACTATCAAAAACCAACAAAAGCAACACTTTTAAGTACACCTACCACAAATAAAAAAACTAGGCCTGTTACCTTTTCTTTAGAACAGAATACCAAAGGAAGTGATTATGGTACGCTTATGCATACTATGTTAGAGCGATTACCTTTATCTTCTTGGACAAAAGAAGAAATACAACAAAGTGCAAAAACAAATGACTTTAATCTGTCTCCTCATGATATAGACACCCTTTATCAATTAGGACAAAATGATATTTATAAAGAAGCTTTAAAAGGAGATGTCCACCATGAATTACCTTTTATGGTAAAAGAAGACAATGAAATACTGCACGGATATATTGATTTTATATCTATTCAATCAGATAAAATAACAATTATTGATTATAAGAGTGATGCTTTATCTAGTAACAAAGATTTTATCATTGCTTATAAAGAGCAATTGCATTCCTATAAAAAAGCTATTCAAATAATGTATCCAAACACGATAATTACTTGTTATATTTATTCTTTACATTTAGCACAAATGATTGCAATATAAAAAGGAGAATTTTTAGTTCTCCTTTTTATATTGCTCGTTGTAGTAGTAAAGAACGGCTAGATTTAATATAATTATGCAAAGCTTCCCAAATAGAATACACAATATTTTCTAATAATCCTAATTCCATACTCTGTACCATTAACGATAACAAATAATCTTCTTTACCAGTCCCATTATCATTATCAAACATTAACAATAATAATACAAAGATGTAGTTCTTTTCTAAATAAGCGATATCTTTTTCTTTTACAACAATGATTTTCTTTAGTACTTCTTGATTCTGGAATATTTTCGTTATGCTTTGTAAGTCATCAGGCATAAAAATCTTTCCTTTACGATAATATAAACAGTCATCTTCTTGCCAAATATTAAATCTGTTTTTAAAGTCCTTTACTCTTACACTCATTGGATTTCTCCAATCTTCAAAAGGATTTAGTTCTCCACTATTATCTAAATCTTTAAATGCATATCCATCACGTTCAATAATTTGTATTCCTAAATTAGGATGATAACTTAATTTTTTCCCACCATCGTTTTCAATCTGATCACAATTATTTTTATGAATTAATTTCCATTTCATGAAAGAAGCCTCCTTCTATTACTAAGATTAGTATAGCATTATCGATGGTATGAATATGTCAAATAATCTTGTGAAATTATGGGTTTCATATAAGTTCACATCATGTTCACTCTCTGTACTAAAAAAGTAGGAATATCGTCACATTCCTACTCTTCATTATTATAAAACTTTCTTTTGTGCTAAACTTTTAATGATTTCTACTGTTCTCTCAATTCCAAAAGTACTACTGTTTATACAAACATCATAGTTTTTTGCTTGACCCCATTTACGATCTGTATAGTAGCCATAATAGTTTGCTCTACGTTTATCAATCTTTTTAATTGATGATTCAATATCTCTGTCATCAACTTCATAAGAATGAATTGCTCTTTCTTTACGATCTTTCATATCCGCATGAATAAATATACTTAATGCATCTTTATTATCTGATAATACATAATCTGCACAACGTCCAATAATAACACAAGATCCTTGTTCTGCAATATTTTCAATAACTTGAGACTGCACAATAAACAAACGATCATTTAAAGATAGTTCAGTTAAAGTAGCTGCTGGACTTCCTAATGTTGAGCCAATTGCTTCGAAGAAACGAAATCCTCTACTAGTGCGTGTATCGTTTTCTTCGAACAGCTCTTTATCAAGTCCACTATCTCTTGCGGCTAACTCAATTACTTCCTTATCATAAAAAGGAATATTTAACTGTTCCGCAATCATTCTTCCAATTTCTCTACCACCACTTCCAAATTCTCTACTAATAATAATTATAGTCTTTTTTTCCATATTGTTGACCTCCTTATTTCTACTTTCATTATACTATTATCTCCAGTCAACATCAATGCATAATATACTTATAAATGCTATCTCATAAAAGTTCTTTATCGCACAGCCATTAAAAAAAGAAAATGACCTCATATGAAGTCATCTGTTTTTTCTTATTTAATTCGTTTTTGTTGTTGTAAATACACTGCCAGTACCGCAATATCTGCAGGATTCACCCCAGATATTCTAGATGCTTGTCCCATTGTCATTGGCTGTATTTTTCCTAATTTTTGTTTTGCTTCTATTGATAAGTTTAAAATATCATCATAATTTAATGTTTCAGGTAAGCGAACATTATCCATTTGACGTAAATGACTTGCATCTCTTTTTGCTTTTTTAATATATCCTTCATATTTAATTTCAATTTCTACTTGCTTTGCTATTTCACTAGAAATTACTTTATCCATATATGGTTGTAACATCGCAATATTCACATTTGGTCGTTTACATAATTCTTTTGCGCTGATACCTTCTCTTAATTCTTCATATCCTAATTCCTTTAAGCATGTGTTAATTGGAGATTTAGGAGTAAAACGAATACTTTCAAGATATTGGTTTACTTCTTCAATTTGTTTTTCTTTTTCTTTAAATTCAAGGTAGCGTTCATCATTGATTAATCCGATTTGATGCCCATAAGGTAACAATCGATAATCGGCATTATCATGGCGTAGTAACAGACGATATTCTGCTCTTGATGTTAATAAACGATATGGCTCTTTTGTGCCTTTCGTCACTAAGTCATCAATCATAACCCCAATATATGCTTCATCGCGATGCAAGATGAACGGCTCTTTATGATCTAATTTAAGAGATGCATTAATACCTGCCATGAGACCTTGTGCAGCAGCTTCTTCATATCCACTCGTTCCATTGATCTGACCTGCTGTATAAAAGTTTTCAATTATCTTATTTTCTAAGGTTGGTTTGCATTGTAAAGGATCAATCGCATCATATTCAATTGCATACGCATATTTTTTAATAATGCAGTTTTCAAGCCCTGGTAAAGAATGTAACATACTTTCTTGTACATCATGTGGCATTGATGTTGAAAAGCCTTGCACATATGTTGTATCTAATGATGCACTTTCTGGCTCTAAGAAGATTTGATGACGTTCCTTATCCGCAAAACGTACCAATTTATCTTCTATACTTGGACAATATCTTGGACCTACTCCTTTTACAAGACCTGAATACATGGCAGACTTATTTAAATTATCATGAATGATTTTATGTGTTAAAGGAGATGTATAAGTCAGGTAACAAACCACTTGTTCATCACTTGGTAGTATGCTTTTAGTTACTCCTGAGAAGCATATAAAGTCATCGCTTCCAGGTTGAATCGTTGTTTTAGAATAATCAATTGAAGAAGATAATACACGCGCTGGTGTTCCTGTCTTCAAACGAAAAGTAGAAATTCCTAAATCACGTAAACTCTGTGATAAATTATTTGTTGTTGGTTCATCTTCTGGTCCACTTGGAGTAGAGGTATGTCCAACTAGTATACAACTACTCATAAATGTACCAGAAGTCATAATTAACGCTTTACATTCTTCCATGTGTCCATCTTGTTGTAAAACACCTTGTATCTTGCCGTTGCTTGCTAAAACTTTTTCAACACACATTTCGCGCACTTCTAAACAATCCTGATGAAGAACTTGTTCTTGCATATATTTTTTATATGCTATTTTATCAGATTGTACACGTAGACTTTGTACTCCTGGTCCTTTGGTTGTATTTAGCATCTTAAACTGAAGCGCTGTAGCATCCGCTGCTTTACCCATTTCTCCACCCAATGCATCAATTTCACGAACAACGATACCCTTCGCAGGACCTCCAATGGAAGGATTGCAAGGCAATGAAGCAATCATATCAATATGCAACGAATATAGAATTGTTTTTTTATGTAAACGCGCACTAGCAAGTGCTGCTTCCACACCAGCATGCCCACCACCAATTACGATAATATCAACCATATGTAACACCTATCTTTCTAAAATGTTTTCTTTACCACTCGCGTTATATTATAGAATACTTTCTACATAATGAACAGTATTTTTTTATTTCTATAGAAAAGATGCGTTTATTTACGCACCTTCTGTATTTATAAAGATAAAGAGCATTCGATCTTTACCACTCATATCTTTCACTACTTCTATTTTCGCATCTGGAAAATATTTTTTTGCTTCAGCACTTAATGCTTCTTTTTGATCCCAGCCCATTTCAAAAGCCATCATTGCTTTATGTTTAATAACTTTTTTCGCATTCTCAAAAATAATACGATAGAACTTTAATCCATCACTTCCACCAAATAGTGCAACGTGTGGTTCATAGTTAACAACACTATCTTCTAGCGTTTCTTCTTGTGGAATATATGGAGGATTACTAATTAGTATATCTACCTTAAGATTTCTATCAAGTAAAGGAGCTAGCATGTCACCTACCATAAATTCAACGATTGCTTCATTATCTTTCGCATTTTCTTTTGCTACTAGAACAGCTTTTTCTGAAATATCAGTAGCCATCATATGAATGTGCTCTTCTTCTTTTTTTAATGCAATGGCAATAGCTCCGCTTCCTGTACCAATATCAACTGCAACTACATTCTCTTGATCACTAAAGTGTTCATCGTAAGATGCGAGAATGTTTGCTACCAATTCTTCTGTTTCAGGACGAGGAATCAATACATCTTCATTTACTTTAAAGCGATATCCATAAAACCATTCAAAGCCTAATACATGTCCTAATGGTTCTCCTTTAACAAGACGTGCAATCCCTTCTTCAAAGTGTTTAATTTGTTGCTCTTCCATTGTTTCTTCATATTCCATATATAAATTATGAGCTTCTTTATTTGTTAACTCTAACATATATAGTAATGCGCCTTGATCGCCATGACCAGCTTTTTCCATTGCTAATTGTGCTTTATTTAATACTTCATGATACGTACTCATTAGTTATCTCCTGCAAGTTTTGCTTGTTGATCCGCTGATATTAGCGCATCAAATAAGTCTTGCATTCTACCTTCCATAATACGATCTAATTGACTAACGGTATAGCCTATACGATGATCAGTTACACGGTTTTGTGGATAATTATATGTTCTGATTTTCTCAGATCGATCTCCTGTACCAATCTTTCCTTTACGTTCTGCTCCTTGTGCTTCATCTAATTCTCTTTGATGAGCTTCGTAGATACGTGAGCGTATATTCATTAAAGCACTTGCACGGTTCTCATGTTGAGAACGTCCATCTTGACACTTTACGGTAATTCCTGTAGGTTTATGCACAATACGAACTGCAGAGTCTGTTTTATTAACATGTTGTCCACCAGCACCACTTGCACGCATTGTTTCAAATTCTAAATCATTCATATCAATTTCAAAATCATCTGCTTCAATCTCTGGTGTTACTAAAACCGTTGCAGTTGAAGTATGTATTCTTCCTTGGCTCTCTGTCTTTGGAACACGTTGTACACGATGGCTTCCAGATTCAAACTTAAGTTTTCCATACACATCATTTCCTTTCACAAGAAAAGAAACTAATGAGAATCCTCCTGCTTCAGCATCTGCAGAATCAAGCATCTCTACTTTCCAGCCTTGTGCTTCCGCATACTTTGCATACATACGATATAAGTCCCCTGCAAAGATATTTCCTTCATCTCCACCTGCAGCTCCACGAATTTCAACAATTGCATTATGCGAATCATTTGGATCTGTTGGTATTAAAAGAATTTCAAGTTTTGCTAAATACTCTTCAATTTTAGGCTCCAACTCTTCTATTTCCATCTTTGCCATTTCTTTAATTTCTTTATCTTCTTCTTGAAGTAATTCTTTTGCTTCTTCTAATGCATCTGCACTTTCTTTATACTCCGTATACGTTTCTACTACTTGTGTTAAGTCTGCTTGTTCACGACCTAGTTTTGCTAACATCTTGTTATCTGATACTACTTCACTCGACATCATCAAATCATTTATTTCATGATACCGATTGACCATACCTTCTAATCTTTCTATCATAACACTCATACAAATTACCTCCTAGCGTATCTTGTGTTTGTATCTTTTATATTGTGCTTTGAAAAAGCGCAAATATCCTTATATACTATACCATTTAATAACCCACTTGAAAAGATTTTTCTATTCCCACAAGTTTTACTATTTCCTTAACCAATAAAGATATATGAAAACAGTAATCTTCTAGTTTCTTAAGATTTGTACTTACAGGTGTATATAATCAAAAAAAAGAAGATAACAGTCATATTATATGAGTCATCTCCCTTGGAAATATTCAATATTATAAATCTTTTTACTATTAAACTTTTATCTAAATCTTAGAACAGCTTTATTTTCTAGCTTTCACTATTTTACTGAAAAGAAGATACCAAACACAAGAGCAACAAACAAAGACATAACAATTAAAGATATGATAAGTACGGATAACTGTCCTTCTTTTTTTATTTCCTTTAATGATTTTTTAAAAGAGAATTGATTCCATTGAAAATATTTTACTAATGAAAGTATCATTAACCCTGCTGAAATATAATTTAATAAAAATACTTGAGCGATTGATAATACGATTAAGTTTATACGAATGCTTTCTATATGCTCATAGTTTTCAATGTCTGTTAGAAAGTGTTTTAAGATATACCATACATATAAATTCGCTGTACATATCATAAACCCAACAATTACAACAGCATTCTTACTCATTAATTCTTCAAAGGATATATTCATACTAGCTGACATCGCGCCAACGTAGATTAGAAACATTACAATCAAGAATAAACAAGCATATTTAGCAAACTTTAAATACTTAAGATTACGTACTTGCTTTAGTTTGTTTTTTTGTTTTATTACTTCTCTTTTTTTCATTTGGAATCCTCCTAGTAGGAAAGGCAGGATATACTCCTACCTGATTAAGCTTAATCTAAATGTAAAATATCTTTTACTGCTGTAGTTATGTTACCTACACGTACTCCATAAATAATTTGAAGTGAATTTTTACCGCGTACTACTCCCATAGCTTCTAGGTAATTTTTCCAATCTTCATCTGATGCTGCTAAGCCATCATCTTTTAACGTCACACGTAGTCTACTTGCACAACATGTTACTGTTTCAATATTTTCGCTTCCACCTAAAGCTTCAACAATTCGAGCTTCTAGTGAATCTGCAACACCATCTTGATTCTTTATTTCATTATATTCTTTTTTGCTCATTAATTTAATGTTTTCATCTTCTCCACGTCCTGGAGTTTTTAAATTAAATTTTATAATTGCATATTTAAACACAAAATAATAAACAATAAATGTTAATGGTAATAACCATAAAGCTGCCATTGCATGAACTTTATGAGGTTGGAATAAGTTTGGAATCATGAAGAATAATGCCGTTCCATTAATTGAAATCTGTGTGATTTCTGCTACTACGTAACATAATCCACAAAGTGGTGCATACACTAGCCAATATAATGCTGGCGCAACAAATAAGAACGTATATTCAATTGGTTCTGAAATTCCTACCAATGCTAAAGTAAAGATAGAAGGCACTAATAATGCTGCTACTTTCTTACGATTCTCTTTTTTAGCACAACGATACATTGCAAATGCTGCTCCTGGTAATCCTGCTAATTGGAACAACAAACGTCCGTTTGTAAAGTTTCTAGTAATATATCCTGTAGCATCTGCACTTGCAGCTTGCCCATTCATAATGTTTCTTACTCCTTCAAATACAGTGCCATCAATTGTCATAACACCACCTACTTTAGTATATTCAAGTGGGAAAGCAATTAAATGATGAATTCCAAATGGTAGTAACATTTTATCTAATGTACCGAATACAAATGTTCCAAATAATCCACTTGTTCTAATAAATCCTGTAACACTTTGTAAAGCTCCTGCAACATATGGCCATACATAATAGAAACCAATTGCTAAAGGAATTGATACAAGTGTAACTATAATAATTACCATTTTAGTTCCAGCAAAGAAACCAAACATTGCTGGCAATTTTGTATCCACAAATTTGTTGTGAATTGCTGCTGCTACTAGTCCAGTTACTAAACCTGAGAAAATTCCCATGTTGTACGTATACATCCCTAGAGAAGATGACCATAAAGCATTGAAGTTTAATGCTGCATCATGTGTATAGCCAGATTTAACTAGCGCATCAACTGCCGTTGTTTCCGCTGTCCATCCTTGTAAAGATGCCCATCCTTCAATTCCCCTAATGAAAGCGAAGAATAAGATTAGTCCAGCGAACGCTGCCCATCCTTTTTCCTTTTTTGCTAATGTGAAAGCAATTGCAACCGCAAACCATAACTGTAAATTGTTCATGAACATAAATCCAATATTTGTGATCATTGTGAACAAATTGTATAAGATATTTCCTTTTGGTAATATGTAGTTTGTGAATGCACTACCTACTCCAACAAAGAATCCAACTAATACAAGTAGTATGATTGGTACCATCATTGCTCCGGCAAATGTTTGTAATTTTGCCTGAATATTTTTCATAGCTTGTTCCTCCTTTTGTTTACGCTTACATTCTAGCATGCAAACAACAAGTGTTCTAGGAACTAGTATTACAGGTCATTTATATATTAATGTGGCAATTTATCATCAATGAAAGATTTATTTATTTTCTTCATCCACCGCTAAATAGCATAATGCTTCATAATATATCTCGCAAGCTTTTAATAGAGAATTTATTGACATATGTTCGTTTGGCATATGTGGAAATGGGTCTTCATCAGGAAATGTTGCACCAAATGCAATTCCATTATCTAAAACACGCGCATAAGAAGCGCCACCTTTGGTAAACGTTTCACTTTCCTCATGAGTCACTTTGGTATATGCTTTCTTTAAAGAAGTTACTAATGTGCTATCTTCGTTAACAAATAATAATTTTTTTCTTTTAATGATTTCTAAATTAGCATGGTATCTTTTCGCTATTTCATTCAACTTATTGATGAGTTCTTCTTCGCTTATGCTTTTTACATAACGAACATCAATACACACTTCACGTTTGCTTTGATTCCAAGTAATTGACATAGGGCATACAGAAGTTGTGCCCATTTCCTTATCTTCGGCAAATAACCCACTTTTCTTACCATAAAAATCATCTAGAAATTCATTGTTTAACATTTCCATCATATAATAAAATGGGGTTTCATATTTTGCGTTTCCTTTACACTGCTTAACAAAAGCAAAAATGGCATTTTCTCCACGTTGTGGATTTCTAGATAGGGCACGTTTCCCATGAAAGGAGATACTTTGCGTTGGGGTAAGTAATTCTAATGCATCACAAACAAAGTTCAAGCGTTCTCCACATCTAATTTGCATTTTAGTTTCATCTAAAGGAAAATGAAATGCAAATTGTAGAATTCCTTTTTCTCCATTAACAATTGGAAAATTTCCATCTGGCGAAAATCCACAAATAGGTTGTTTATGTCCTTTAAAGTAATGTTCCATACATTCCCAGGTTGTTTCTTCTGCTCCTCCAGCAATTAATCGTATTGGATATTTTAGTTTTAGATTTTGTTTTTGAATTAATTCCATTGCATAAAGTGCTGCTAACAATGGTCCTTTATCATCGTTTACACCTCTACCATATAAGATTCCATTTTCTTCTTTTAATGAAAAAGGCTTACTGTTCCATTTCGCTTTTTCAAATGCTTCCACTACATCTAGATGGGCTAATACTCCAATATAATCTTCACCTACTCCAATTTGAGCGTCTATTGCATATCCATCATCATCTTTAACGATAAAACCTTTTCGTTTAGCGATTATCTCAAACGCATCAAATACATTACGAATTTCTTTTCCAAATGGAGCTCCTTTTTCCTTCGACTTAATATCTAAAACAGAAGGAATCGAAACAAGTGTTTCTAAATCCTTTAATAATTCTTCTTTCATATTTTCAATTTCTAATTTTATATTTTTCATAATATTCTCCCTATTTTTTTATTCATTTTCCAAACACTTCTACTTGACATCAAAGTTTATCCACCGTATAGTGCTAATAGGAGGTTATTCCCTATGATAAATAAACGTGTTATGAAAATTGTTGATGTGCTATTAAAACAAGATTCTTACATTACAATTGACGATATATCTCTACAATTAAAAGTTTCTAACAAAACAATACGCAATGATCTATTGCTAGTTGCGGAATGGTTAAATGGAAATAACTTACAATTAATTAAAAAAACTGGTGTAGGTATTAAAATTGATGGTTCAAAAAATGATAAGCTTCAAATTAAAGCAATTGTTAATGAAAAAAACAAATCAATTGTTGATTATTCACCAGAAGCTCGCAAAATTTTTATTGGTATGCAATTATTAGCTTTTGATAACTGTCGAATTTATGAATTATCTAATCAGTTATATGTGTCACGTGCTACCATTCATAAAGATATTCTAGCTTTAACAAATGATTTGGAAATTTATAAAATTGTATTACGCCGTAAAAACAATAACGGTATTAGTATTGAAGGAAAAGAGCGAAGTATGCGTAACCTTCTTTTGGAACTTATGTTACATGATAATGGATATCAAAAGTTTATTGATATTGTAAGAAACCCCGATTATCCTTGTGATGGCTCCTTTGTATTTCCTGGCTTAGAAGTAAGTGATGATGAAGTTCATGACTTTGTTGCCTGCATATTACGCTCTGGAAATACGTATATTAATTCACTTACCTTCCAACCTATCGTATTGCTTCTGTTGCGTACTTTTATTTCATTTTTAAGAATCCAAGAGAATCATTTTGTTACACTATCAGATACGTTTATTTCTGAATTAAAAAGTGAACCGTTTTATAATGATACAAGACAAATCACCGATCGTTTAACAAATCATTATCGCGTTCCATTTCCAGAAATGGAAATCCGTTATCTTCAAGTCTACTTCCTTTCTTTACAGAACAGTAGTGATCTTACAATAGAAGATAAGAAGGAAGCCTATTTAATCAGTGATAAATTAATTCAATCTTGGTCAAATGAATTACAGTTACCTTTTGAACAAGATACCTTTTTAAGAGAAGCTCTGTTTACTCATCTTACTCCTGCAATTACGCGATTTCGGCATGGTATCCCTAATGAGAATCCTTTAATGTCAGAAGTATTAAGTCAATATCAACATACCTTTGATATTACTAAGAACAGCATTTCTTGTATTGAAGAACATTTTCATTGCCATGTTAGTGATGATGAAATAAGTTATCTTGCCTTGCATTTAGCGACTGCTCTTGAACGTATGAAATTACCACTAAGAACAATTGTTGTAAGTCACTGTGGTATTGGTGTCAGTAATTTAATCGTTCAAAAAGTTTCCACTCAAATACCTGAAATCAAAATCATTGCACAAGAAACTTTCTTTTCCATCTATGATACTGATTTAGAAAATATTGATTTAATAATTTCAACAATCCAATTAAATTTAAAAACAACGATTCCAATTATTCAAGTAAATTCTATTTTACACGATTATGATATTCTTAGAATAAAAGATATTATTTTAGAATATTATAAAATTAAAAACGATCCATTGAATTATAAAACTGCATTGCACAAGTAACACTTGTGCAATGCTTTTATTTTGTATAAGTTACTGCGATATCTTTTCCACCAATAAGTTCTGACTTACCAGTTCCTTTAAATTCTTTATATGAATTTTTATTAGTAAAGACTGCTATTAATGTTAAATCATATCCTTTTTCTATCAAATAAGAACGATCAAATGATAATAATTTATCGCCCTTTAACACTTTTTTATCCTGTTCGCAATAACACGTAAACCCTTTTCCATTTTCATTAACTGTATCAATTCCAACATGTAATAAGATTTCCATTCCATCATCTAATGTTAAACCTACCGCATGATTACTTGGAAATAACATAGATACCGTTGCATTCGCACAGGCATAAACGCAATCTCCCGTAGAGGCTATTGCAAACCCGTCTCCCATCATCTTTTCTGAAAAGACAGGGTCACTCACTTCTTCAATAGGGATTAATTTCCCTGTAATAGGCGCAACTAATTCTTCACGTTTCTCTTCTTTTTTCTTAAAACCAAACATTGTCATTACCTCCTATATATATCTTACATATACATAGTATACAATTATTTTATATTTTTCAATGCTTTGCATCACATTCAACTACCATTTCCTTGTGGTAATTATTTACAATGGAACTTATTGGGAATGTTTACAAATTGCCTTAATATTAAGGATAGTGTATACAAGCAACCCTTCTTGCGTTAATTTTATATAAACCGTACAATAAGGGTGCATAAAGAAGGAGGAATTAATTATGAAACATATTAAAATTGCTGCAGGTTTAGCACATTTAAATTACGGAAGAATTGCTGATTTAGTTAAAGAGGTTAGTGACGCAGGAGTTGATTACATACATTCAGACGCTGCAGATATGCACGATCTTCAAAATATGAAATTAATGGGAGGTCACCAAATTATTGCGGGTATTCGTCCTGAAACTGACAAAGATATTGAATGTCATATTTATACAGTTAGTATGGATAAGATGTTTATTGAGCAAATCGCTGATGCAGGAGCCAACATGTTAATTATTCCAGCTGAACACTTTATTGGAGCACAACTTGCTTATATTATTAACTGGTGTCGTGAAAGAAATTTAAAAGTTGGTATTACACTTGGTTGTTATACTCCACTTTGTTTCGTAGAAGAAAGTATTTACGATATTGATCGTTTACACATTGTTACACATGGTGTTGATGAAACTGATGGAAAAGACAACTGGGGATGGAGAAAAAGTGCAATTGACTTAGTTCAACGTGCACGTAAAATGATTGATGAGAAAAACCCAACTTGTGAACTTGCTATTGATGGAGGTTTACGTAACGATAACATGGATAAATTAATTGAATGTAATCCTGATGTCATTGTATTATCTTCTGCAATCTTCAAAGACCCAGATGGACCGGTAGCTGGAGTTAAAAAATGTCGAGAAGCAATTGATGCAGCAGCTGAAAAATTTGATCTTAAATAACAAAGGGAACTCTCAAAAAGAGAGTTCTTTTCAAGAAAAAAGCATTGTCTTATTCAAAGATTATGCTTGGATAACATTATCTGCAGCTATTACCGCGTTAGCTGTTAATTTCTTTTTTCGTTCTACTGGACTTGCCCCAGGAGGAATTACTGGATTATCTATTGTATGTTCTTCTATTACAGGAATCCCTATTCAATATATGACACTATGTATATCAATTCCCTTATTAATCATTGCCACTGTTGCCTTAGGAAAAGGTTTTGGTATAAAGACCTTATATATTACCCTTCTTACGCCTGTCTTTATGTCTATCATTCCAGCTATTCACATAACAGCATTCTTACATGAAATACACCCCATTGTAGAATTGATCGTGGCTGGTGCTTGTGGTGGAATTCTTGTTGGTAGTGCCATTGGAATTGCTTTAAATCATGATTGTGCAACAGGTGGAACGGATGTCATTGCTTTACTTATACAATATGTATTTAAGTTTTTAAAGTTAAGTATTATTTTATTTTTCTTAGATGGTTCAGTAGTAATAGCTTCTGGTATAATTACAAACAATATATTTATTTCTATTTTTAGCTTTCTTTCCTTAATGATTATTATCCAAACTATTGCTTTTATAACGAAGCATAAATTAACTGCAAACAAAAAATAACCTAAAAGATGCGAAAGCATCTTTTTTTTGATAACTAGATAAAAAGATGACCTCCGTAGAAATCATCTTTATTTACTTATTAAGATATAATCCTCAATTGCTTTTGCTACTCCGTCTTCTTCACATGCTGTAGTAACAACATCGCAATACTCTTTAATCTCTTGTGATGCGTTTTGCATTGCTACTTTAAGACTTGCTTCGCGAAACATTGGCAAGTCATTATTCGCATCACCAATTGCCATAAAATTCATTTTATTCAAGCTATTTTCTTTTAATACTTCTTTAATAGCATTTCCCTTGTTAACTTTATTTGCTGTTAAATCAAAACTAATTGCTTGATAGTCTGTTATTTCAATATTTTTTATACATTCTATTTGTTTACGTAATTGATTTAATGCATCTATATCCCTATCATAAACTAATATTTTAACGATGTCATGTGCCTCTGCTTTTAAAGTATCCCAGTTTAGCGCTACCTTAGAAAGCACTTGGTTATCCATAGAAAATACTGGATTCATATGGTCATATAGAAATTGTTTATCATAAGGTTCATGAGTAAAAAACTCATGCTTCCCTTTGAAAAAGGCATGTGCATTCGTTTGTTTTAATGCATCCACAATAGCACCTATAGAATCTTTTATAATAGGTTGTTCGATACAACGATTCCCTATCTCGTATGTACCTCCATTAGCTGCTATTGTTTTTACCTTATCTGATATTGAATTTGCAATATACTTTGTAAAACAATATGGTCTTCCACTAATCAGATATACTTCAATGCCGTTATTTATACATGCTCGAATTGCTTGCTTGTTTTTTTCACTCACAGTTTTTTCTTTATTTAACAAAGTGCCATCTAAATCAATACCTAACATTTTTATATTATTCATATGAATCTTTTAAAATGTTTTCCAATTCACTTCTAGAACCAAATGGTAAATGATCCAAAATTGGCGATGCTAAAATTTCTTCAAAGTCTGTTCTTGACACTTCAAAATCAATCATTTTCTTATAAAGTCCAATTGTTTGTAAGAAATTAACAATTGCTTCATATAAATCCGTAGAATTTGAGAATAAATTTGCTACAATATGAAACTTCTCTTCATTTTGCTTTTGCATTTGTTTAACAAATGCTGGGAATACTACTGCTAGTGCTTCTCCATGGGGAAGATGTACAATACCACCAATTATTTCAGATAACGGATGTGGTGCAGAAGCTCCTGAATTAGCTAGTGCTCTACCGGCTAATGTATCTGCTAAGCACATCATTTTGCGATACTCAATATTAGTTGGTTCTGCTAAAACTTTAGGTAAATTTTCTATTACAAGCTTCATAGCTTCTAGAGAATCCATTTCACTATAATAAGAAGCACGAGGATTAATATAACTTTCAAATGCATGTGTAAATGCATCAAATCCAGTTGCTGCACTCATTCGCTTTGGTAAAGTTAACATTAATTCTGGATCTAGAATACACTCTCTTGAAAAATTATCGGCATGGAAAAATGTGATTTTTTCCTTCCCTCTTGTAATAACTGCTGCTTGTGTTACTTGTGAACCTGTTCCCGATGTCGTAGGCACACTTATTAAAGGTAAACATTTGTCACTATAAGATTCATAGTTTTCAAAAGGTGAATCATAGGTATTAAAAATTTCATCCCAATCAATGCTTTCTTTTCCATAAGTAAATGCAATAGCTTTAGCACTATCAATAGAACTACCTCCGCCTACTGCCAAAATAAAATCTACATGTTTTTGTTTTAATAAGTGAAAACCAGCTTCTACAATTTCTACTGTTGGATTTGGTTCTACCTTATCAAAATGTACTACCTTAATTCCTTCAGCTTTTAATAGCGCTTTTACCCTATCATATAAAGGTTGTAGCGGTGCATCTGGTGTACTAACTAACATACATGTATTGCCATAAGGTTTACAAATATTGCCTAATGTAGAAAGTTCATTTACACCAAAATGAATTCTTGTTGGTTGATAATAATGAAACATACTATCTACCTCCTCTCTCTAATACAGTATAAAATACTTCTATACAAGTGTATATAGGGCTAGTTGGATGTCTGATTCCTTAATGATACGTTAAAAAGTGACAATGTTAGATATTGCCATATTGATAGGGAAAAAATTCTTTCTCCCATCAATAGCTATTTCTTCTAATCTTTCCTATACTATAGTTGTGATAACATTAGGAGGTACATAATGTATTATTTAATTGACAGTGCAAATCAAATAGAAATAGAAGATGCTTTATCTTTAGGAGTACAAGGAATTACTGCAAATACTAGTATGTATTTAAAAAATGAAATTGGGTTGCAAGAATTTTTAAAGCCTTATATTCCTATGGACCTACCTTTCTTAAGTGCGGAAGTAATTGGAGAAAGCGCTGATGAAATGATGGAACAAGCACTTCGTTTAATTGATATGGATATAAATATCGTTATTAAGATAAATTTTTCCAAAGAAGGTTTAAAGCTTGCGAATAGATTACATAAAAAAGGTATTAAAACAGCTATGACTTTAGTATTTACCTTAGCACAATCAATCGCCGCAATAAATGCTCATGTGGATTATATCTTTTTCTTCATTGGTAGAAATGAAGAAATTGGAATTGATGCTCTAGCAATTATTGAGCAAGTTCAAGCTATAATTATGGATAAAGGCTATGCTACTAAAATCGTAGCTGCTTCTATCAAACATTTGTATCACTTGGAAACTTTAGCTGCTTTACACATTGATTATGCTGCAATTCCGTATGCTTTATTTATAAAATCATTAGAACATCCACTTACGCAAAGTGGTTCAATTACCTTTCAAAATGATTGGTATCAAAATACAAAGAATATAACATCTAAATAAATACCAAAAAGACAAATCCATAGCTTATTGTAAATCTAGCTATGGATTTGTCTTTTTAAATGTTTATTTTATGATTTCTGGTTTACCTGGTACTTTATGACAATGACGACAACGTGCTTCATATTTTTCACTTGCTCCAACTAGTATGATAGGATCATCATAACGCGCTGGTTTTCCATCAATCAAACGTTGACTTCTAGTAGCCGGTGCTCCACACTTCATACAAACAGCAGTTAATTTAGTAATAAATTCAGCTAGTGTAAATAACTTAGGCATCACACTAAAAGGAACACCACGAAAATCCATATCTAAACCTGCTACCATTACACGTTTTCCTTTATCCGCAAAGTAGTCACAAATTTCAACAATTTCATCATCAAAGAATTGCACTTCATCAATTGCAATAACATCATAACTATCGTCAACGTATGCATATATATCATGTGCTCTTGATATACTAAAGCTATTTACGCTACTTCCACAATGAGATACCACAGAAGATTCATGATGACGATTATCAATACTTGGTTTAAATACTGCAATTTTCTTTTTTGCATATTCTAATACTTTAATTCTTCGTATCAATTCTTCTGTTTTACCTGCAAACATACAACCAGATATGACTTCTATCCATCCTTCTTTATATTGTTGATACATCCTAAACAACTCCTTATTCAACTTCGTTCATTATATCATATACGAGTATCCTATGCCTAAAAAAAGGATTAGCATATGCCAATCCTTTTCATTAAATTTATTTCATTTCCATTAGTTCTAAGCAAGCGCCATCTTTCATTACGAAAGCAATGGTTAAATGCTCATCAACTACAATTGGTTCATGTAGAATCTTTTGACAAGTAGGAAGTACAGCTTCAATGCTTTCAACTTCACATGCTACATGGACTAATGTTTGAACTTCTTTTGCTAACCAAGAATCTTCTCTAAATCTTAAGAACTCAAATCCAAAATCATTTGTAGCAGGATCAATCATCCATAATTTCATACCATCGTTCCAAACTTCACCTTCCATTGGATCAGTATGTGGAACACCTACATGGACATATTTTTTAAACATGATATCTTCTCCTTTTCAGCAATTCTAGCTGTTAAATTTCTTATCGTAAGCACCGCGAATAACGATTGTTAAGTAACCTAGGAATAAACCAAGTACACAATACGTAGTTTCACAAATAAATGCTGTTGTGAAAGTTGCTTCTGGAACATAATTCATAATACCAAAGAATGCACCAGCACCGATAAATACAATTGGTGTTAAGTTTAATAATTCAACTTTTTCAGTTGCAATTGTTGGAACTACAAGGATCAAAATAGCAATTGGGAATGCCCAGAAACCTAAGCTTCCAGATAAAGCTCCACCAAATGCAATAATTGCAATGGAAGCTATCATTCCAGTAATTAATGCCGCAAAGGCTTTAATTCCACCTTTAACATCACAACCTGCGATAAAGTAACTAGCCCATGCTTGGAATGCTACCCATCCAAATGTTGGTCCGATTGGCATCTTTGGTCCTAACAATTGATCCGTAACTTGACAAATAAGTGCTAATATGGCTATGATCAATGGACCACCCAAGTATTTTATTATTTTCATTAGAATTCACTTATAACACAAATGTGTTCTCCTTTATTTTTTAAATTCCTCTTTAAGTTTTAAATATAATTCATATGCCTCGACATCGGTATAATCTTCATGTACGATTTTATTAATGCATCGAGCCATTGCTTTTGGTGATTCAGCTTGGAAGATATTTCTTCCCATATCAACACCTGCAGCTCCACCTTGAATTGCTTTATAAACAAGAGTTAATGCTTCATCTTCTGGTAACTTTTTACCACCAGCTACGACAATTGGTACGGGACATGCTGCTACGACTTTTTCAAAATCTTCACAATAATAAGTTTTAATTATTTGTGCCCCTAATTCAGCTAACATGCGTGTTGCTAATAGGAAAAACTTTGGTGTTCTTTCCATCTGTTTTCCAACTGCAACAACACCTAGTGTAGGAATGCCATAACGTGTGCCTGCATCAATTGTATTACATAAATTTTTGATTGAATCTTTTTCTCCTGGTGCACCGATAAATGTTTGAACTGCCATACAACTTGCATTAACACGAATTGCATCTTCAATATCAACACCAATTACTTCAAATGACATTTCATCATCTAAAACACTTGAACCAGCCGTACAACGAAGCGCAATAGCTTTATTATTTGTAGGTGGAACACATGTTCTAAGTGCTCCTCTTGTACACATTAAACAATCAACTTCTTCAATTAATTCAGGAACGACTAAATCAAGACGCTCAAGACCTGAAGTAGAACCCATGATATAACCATGATCAAACGCTAACATTACAGAACGTCCATCTTTTGGATTGAATATTTTAGCCATTCTAGCCTTCATACCCCAATCCATATTGTCCATTCCTTTTATGATATAATCATGCTTTGCAAAAGGAACCTTTTCATGATAATCCTTTGCTGCTTTATTTCCTTGTGCATCTGCCATAATATTTATCTCCTATCCTTTTTTGTATGGTGTATTACATGGAGCATTCCAGTAACCTAAATATTCATCGTTCATTCTAGCGAAGAATAATTGGAAACCAGCTGTTTCTTGTACGGTTAAGATTTCATCTACCCAATTAGCAACAACTTCAATACCTTTTGTTTCAAGGTGTTTAACAGCTGCACGATAGCAAATTAATAATTCCATTAATGTTGTAGCACCTGAACCATTTACAAAAACCATAACTTTTTCACCAGATTTAAGGTTTAAGTCTTTAATTAATAAATCTGACATGATTTGAATGGTTTCATCTGCTGTTTTAATAGGAACGATGTCTCCACCACCTTCACCATGTTGACCCATACCAATACCAATCATATCTTCAGCAAGATCACCGAAAGATGCTCCATTTGAAGGATGAGTAGCGGTACGTGCAGCAACTGAAATAGCAGCCATATTATCAGCAAAGTCTTGTGCAATTTCAGTAATTTCTTCTAATGATTTACCAGCTTTGGCAGCAGCACCAGCAATTTTATAAACAGCACAGCAACCAACGAATCCACGACGATTTTCAGCTTCTTCACGAGGTGCATTCATAATATCTTCTTGTGTAACAACCTTAGCAACATTAATACCTTGTTTGCGGCATTCTTTCATTGTAAGGTTAGCAGATAACATATCACCAGCATGATTCAATACTACAAATAAAACACCATGCCCTTTATCAGCCATTTTAATTGCTTCAACACATGGTTGAGGACCAGGTGCCGCAAAGATATCTCCAGCTACAGCAATATCAACCATACCATCTCCGACAAAGCCTTCAATTGCAGGCTCATGTCCAGTTCCACCTAATGTAACAACAGTAACACGATCTGCATCTTTTAATGCTTTTGAAACAACTAAGCCATTTGGTAAAACGTCTACTACATCTGAGTGAGCTAATGCTAAACCTTCCAATAATTCTTTTGTTAAATCTTCGGGTTTGTTGATAAATTTTTTCATTTTCATAATTATAATCTCCTCTTCTATTTGATTAATGCTTGATACAAACCGATGAAAATATAAGTACAACTCTGTGCACCAGCATCCGGTGTTCCTATTGTTTGTTCCTTATATGATCTAGCGCGACCAAACTTACTAACAAAATCTTTACTCTTAATTGCTCCAGCAATTGCTGCGTCTTTAGCAGCAGTTACAATGGATTCAATATCATCAGAGGCATTGAGGGCTGCATCAGTTGCAGGAATCAATGTATCCATCATTGTTTTATCGCCAACTTTAGCTGTTGATAAATATTGTAATTCAACTAAACCTGATTTTAGAATTTTCTTTAAAAGGGGAGCATCAACTTCCATTACTCCTTCTTCTAAACATTCACCTAATCCTTCAAAATAAGTACCATATAAAGGACCAGCAGAGCCTCCATTTACGTTTGTCACAGAATTACCAATGACTTGAAACAATGATTTTAAATCTTCTTGACCCCGTTCCCAATTACTTGCTTGTGTCGATAGGGAATGTGCAATCTTTTCCATGGTTACACCATGATCTCCATCACCATACTTCGCATCAATTTCAGTTAAATAATCTTTATTTGAAATTAGTAATTCAGAAATTTCAAGAAAGACAAGTTCCCAATCCTTTCGTGTTATCTTTTCCATAGACACCTCCTCATTTTTTTACATTTGTCATGACTTATGTTAGCGCTTACCTATTTTATAACATATGCTATGTCATATGTCAACACTCTTTCTGAAGATTGTTAAAACTTCCCTAATCAATAAAAATAACTAAAGCAAATATTACTCTCGTGCCTATAACAAAAAAAAGAGTAAACCGATTCATACAGAATCAATATTCACGCTTTTTTTAACTATATATTAATTAACAAATCCATTTAATATTTGTATTCCTTAAAACTGAGATTTTGTTCTACCTTCTTTAAAATTTCGCCTACCGATGAATAACTCCACAGCGCTCTTGCTCTGCCTAGTTGTGTCCCATAGCCTACATACTAAGAAAAAGTCATGTGCACTAACACATGACTTAATTTAGAAAATCTATTTTCATTAATTCAGATACAACTGATTCGCTTATTAATATATGATCGAATAAACCACTACGAAGTGCACCAATTGCAGTATTTACTCCAACTCGCGCATTGATAATGGCAATTGTATTAGGACATGCTTTAATACTTTCAACAGGAATTTGTATTGAATAATCATGATTCGATGTGATGATTTGACCATTGATATCAAAATAATATCCTAATAACATCCCCGTTGCATGTTGCTCATGTAGTTTCTTTTCAAAACGTGCTTCTGTTGCTAAATCGGGAACAGAAGGAAAGTTTCTAATTTGAATAATTGCATAATCCAAATGAAGATACTGTTCAAACATATTTTTAACTTGTTCTGTATTCATAAAGATATCTCTTTCAGAAGCATTGGAACAAATGACTGGTGAATAAAGATATTCTGCTTTTAATCCAGTTTTCTCTGCTAACATTCTTACGAGTTCATTGGTATGATAATTTCGATAAGAGATTGGTGCATTACTTATAATTGGAATTACTTTACCCATTAGTTTACGTTTATAATCATCAGCATTCATTTTTGCGATGGCGGTACCAATGACAGAACCCCACCCAAGTCCAACTAAAGAATTATCAACATAGTTATCAAAAATATAACTAGCAACATAATCATCAAACATTTGATCGTTTAAATCTTTATTTGTACTTGCTGGTATAATATAAAATGTCTTTAAGTGATATTTCTTACATATTAATTTAGAAATTTCATCACTATTATCACCAGCTGATAAATCATTAATTTCAATATTTACAACCCCTAATGTTTTTGCTTCTTGTAAGTACTTAGAAATCAAAGGTCGAGAAACACCTAAAAGATTAGCAATCTCATTTTGCGTCATATTTTCAATGTAATAAAGTTTTGCTACCGATACAAGTAATTGTAATTTATCGCTACTTTGCATGCTTCGCTACCTCCTTTCATTCTCTCTAATAATGTAATATCCCCATATCTACGCCTTATTATACCTTTTTTTAAAATTTTATAAAAGATGTAAATACAACAATTGCATGAAAAACAGTACTATTTACCGATAAAAAATCATGTTAAGTAAAAAATTCTATTACTTTTAATAGTTTACAAAGATTTATTACTATTTAGCGCAAATTTATAAAATATCCCAATATGTGACATTTCATGCTAATTCTACTATTTGAGGCAAAGAAATTAGATTAATCTAATAGTAGAATATGAAATAGAAAAAATCAAAAAGTTTTCCACATATACGTTTTTTTTCAATAAACTTAGTTATTATTAAGCAATAAAAAAGAAGTCATAATGACCTCTATTTTTATTTTTCTTCTTCAGCTTTAATTCCGTATTTCTTGTTAAACTTCTCAATACGACCCTGTGCCGCAGCGAATCTCTGACGACCAGTGTAGAATGGATGACAGTTTGAACAAGTATCAACACGTAAGTCTTTAGCAGTTGAACCTGTTTCAAATTCAGCTCCACAAGAAGTACATTTTACAGTAATACGATTGTATTCTGGATGAATTCCGTTTTTCATATTTATCTCCTTCCGCCTTAAACCTCAGGTGGGTTCAAAGTAAGTGCTATATCATTATAGCAACACTTTTTCAATTGTGCAAGATAGTTTATGCTATATTTTGTGATTATTTTCTACTTTTCGTCAGTTTACTTATCTCTAATGCCATATTCTACAATTTTATCCCCTTGTTTTCCAGATGGATTCATAATATGTCCATTATTCATTAATGTTTCAATGACATTTTCAGTTTGTTGTCGATCACTTTTATTTGTAATTTTATAGTCACGTGATTTTTCAGTACCATCTTTCATTCGATATCTTACGTTAAATCGTTGTTCATTATTACTATTTCCATATTTATTATCACGATCTATATCTATAAAATACTTTTGGGTATTAATTAACATTTCTATTTCATCTTTGCTTTTAATTTTTGAACTGTAATAATAATCAATACCAATTGTTTCCTCAACATCTTTATATTTATACGTAATATTCATAATGTCATTATTCTTATCCACAGGGAAACCTTTATTACTATCAAAAGAAAATGCAACAGATGCAACTTTATCTATTTCAGGAATCTCTTGCATAACACCAAAACCTTTTGTTTCTCGAAAAGCAAAAGATAATAAGAACGAAGCTACACAAATAATCGTAAAATTTAATATCGTTTGAAATGTAACTTGAATCTTTCTTTTAGAAAAGAATATCATAATTAAGTAAGCTAACGCTACAAAAATCAAAGGTACTATATCCTGTAATAAATCTAATTGTAGAATTAAACACGTTGTAACTACTAAGATGATCGTGGGAAATGTCCAACGTGATACTGTTTGTTGTTGTGCATCTTCTTCTTTGCGAGCGATAAAATCTTTCCTTCCAAAATAGAAGCATGCCAATGCGATTACTACCCAATACAACATATATAACCAATTAAATTGACCATACGTACCATTTACTAAATTAGTAATGAATAATGTAAATAGATATGGCAAAGATACAAGCGACATCATTACATCCATACTTAACAATTCATTGTAGCCATAACCAACACCTACAAAAATATGTTGTGTCTGCACAAATATGAAACTATTAATTAAAGAAACAATTGTAATTGGAAGAATAATCCAACATACTGTTACAAATAATGCATCTAATAAATTGTTACATTTTTGAACAAAGAAATTAATAAATGTATAGATTATGATAATACATAATACCATAATGGGATAGAAACACAGTAGTAACTTTCCTGTAGATAAATCTGATATGAAAACAACCAAACTACCTAATAACGCATTTATTAAGAATGGCACTAAAATTGTTCCTAATCCTAAAAGATAGTGTATATCAAATAATGTTCTTTTTTTAATTGGTAATGAGAAGTACAAATCACAGCTTCTTCTTTTATAAATAAAACGATAATGATAAAGTGGTCCTAAAAAGCCTAAGATAAAGCCACCAACAGCACTGCATCCTGCTAATGTAGCAAACGACGCGTGGGTTTGTTGATTAACAATATGATTACCAACAGTAAAGCTCACCGCACCTCCTTGCATATATAGCATATATACATTAAAGGGCATTAAGATAAAGAGCAATACACTAATTAATACGAGTAAATTTTTATTGCTTTTTATATAATAATTTACATAATTCTTTATATTAGTCTTCATATACACCATACCCCTTCTTTTCCATTTCATATATAAATACTTCTTCTAAGTTTACATTTAGTACTTCTTTCATAACAGGTTCTAGCGTTAACAAATAGTTTTCGATTTTTTCTAAATCACCTTTTACTACTAAGTTCACGACTCTTGATTCTATCTTGATAGAAAGAATATCCAAATCTTTAAAATCTTCTTTGTTTTTTTCTTCTTTGAATGCCAATTGTATCTTATGAATATTATCTTTGGCTTCGTCTACATAACCAGCTGTTGTAATTTGTTCATTTTCTAAGATTCCGTACATGTCACAAATATCTTCTAACTCTCTTAAGTTATGAGAACTAATGACGATTGTCATTTCTTTTTCTTCGATTAATTTTGTTATCGCACGTTTAAATGTTAAACGCATGACAGGATCTAATCCATCAAAAGCTTCATCTAGAAACAGATACTTTGGCGCAATGGCTAATGCAAAGATAATGAATGCTTGGCGTTTCATTCCTTTAGAGAAGTTTTTCATCATTTTCTTTTCATCTAATTTAAAGATGGTTAAATACTTGTGATATACTTCATCATTAAAGCTCGGATACCAAGTTTTATAGAAATATTTCATATCTAAAATTGTGGCATTATAGAAATAAAATGGATCATCGCCAATTAATAAAATATCTTGTTTTAGGATAGGATTATCGTAAACGGATTCATCATCAACTGTGATAACGCCTAAATCTGCTTTTAAAATACCTGCCATTATTTTTAATAATGTCGACTTTCCTGCCCCATTCGGACCTATTAAACCGAATACACTTCCCTCTTTAATTTCTAAGTTCACATCAGATAAGACAATATGATCTTGAAATTTTTTTGTTAATGACGTTGCTTTAAGCATGCTAATTCCCCTCCTTGTAAACTTGTGTAACTCTTTCATGCAATTCTTCCTCTTGAATATGATATTGTTTCATCTCACGAATATAACTATCAAATTCTTTTATTTTTTCCATTCGAATCGTTTTATCTGATTGATTATCGGAAACAAAACAGCCTTTTCCTTTTTCCGTATAAATATAGCCTTGTGCTTCTAGTTCTTGGTATGCTTTTGAAACCGTATTCGGATTCACTCCTATTTCTGAAGCAAGAGAACGAACAGATGGTAGTTTATCCTTTGGAGATAATACACCTATTGTTATAAATTCAAGAATCTGACGTTTTAATTGTTCAAATATAGGAAGCTTACTTTGTGTGTCAATAATAAACATTAGCTTCACCTCCGTGTATTAGTGTACTAACTACACTAATACAGTATCATGATACTTGTTTTGTTGTCAACATAAATGTACAAATCTTTTATAGAAAATGAATAAAGAAAATTTTGTAATAAAAGTTTTTAAATTAACACGCAATTTTTATAGTAGAGACTGTTATAATAAACAAGAGTAGGTGAATAAGTGTATGAAGAATTTAATTATAGGAACTCTAGCACATGTAGATGCGGGAAAAACGACACTATCTGAAAGTATGTTGGTTCTTTCTGGTACCTTACGCAAAGCAGGTAGAGTTGACCATAAAGATACTTTTCTCGATTATGATGAACAAGAAAGAAATCGAGGGATTACCATATATTCCAAACAGGCAATGTTTCAATGGAAAGATACAACTTTTACCTTGCTAGATACCCCTGGTCATATTGATTTTTCAGCAGAAATGGAACGTGCTTTACAGGTACTAGACTATGCGATTATTGTAATCAGTGCTTTAGATGGCATACAAGTACATAGTGAAACGATATGGAGTTTACTAAAACATTACCATATTCCAACTTTTATCTTTATTAATAAGATGGATATTACACATTTTAAGAAAGAAGCATTAATGAGTGAATTAGAAGAACGCTTTAGTAGCGCTTGTATTGATTTTACAATGCAAGATAATGAATGGTTAGAAAAGATATCCTTATGTGATGAAACATTATTAAATGAATATATCGACACACAGAACATATCACAAAACGCAATACAAGAGTATGTTTCAAATAGGCTTATTGTACCTTGTTACTTCGGTTCTGCTTTAAAAAACGAAGGAGTAGAAGCACTGCTTGATGGCATAGAACAGTATACAAAAAAGATTAACTATCCGAGTGAATTTGGTGCGTGTGTCTATAAGATAACGCGAGATGAACAAGGCAATAAATTAACACATATGAAAATAACTGGCGGTACATTAAAAGCCAAAGAAAAGCTTAACGATGTAGAGAAAGTTGACCAAATAAGGCTATATTCTGGTAGTAAGTTTCAAGTGGTCAATCAAGTAGAGGCAGGTCAAGTTTGTGCGTTAAAAGGATTAAAACATGTCGGTATTGGCGCTGGTTTTGGGATTCAAGAAGATGCACAAAGTGCCATGTTAACTTCTTATCTCTGTTATAAATTATTATTGCCAGAAGGCAGCAATGTCGCTACTATGTATAAAAACCTATTGCTTTTAGAACAAGTTGACCCACAGCTTTGTATCCATTTTAATGAACTTCAACAAGAAATCACCATACAAGTCATGGGTGAAATACAAATGGAAGTTCTTAAACATACAATAAAAGAAAGAATGAATGTTGAAGTTGACTTTGATCAAGGAAGTGTCGTATATAAAGAAACGATTACAGAAAGCGTTGAAGGAGTTGGACACTTTGAGCCATTGCGCCACTATGCGGAAGTCCATTTATTACTTGAACCATTAGAAAGAAATAGTGGTTTAGTATTTGAAAGTGATTGCAGTGAAGATGTGTTAGCACGTCAATGGCAACGTCTAGTTCTGACTCATTTACAAGAGTGTGTTCATGTAGGTGTTTTAACACGTTCTCCAATTTGTGATATGAAAATCACTTTGATTGGTGGTAAAGCACACTTGAAACATACCGAAGGTGGTGACTTCCGGGAAGCTACTTATCGTGCCTTACGACAAGGTTTAAAGTCAACGACTAGTATGTTATTAGAACCTTATTATGCTTTTCGTATGGATGTTCCACAGGCGTATTTAAGTAGAGCTATGCATGATTTGCAAATGCGTCATGCTACATTTGAAATCATGCAAGAAAACAATGATTTTGTCCAACTACAAGGAAGTGCACCGGTTGTTAGTATGCAACATTATCAAATAGAATTGCTTTCTTATACCAAAGGAAAAGGGAAGCTTTCTGCTCATTTAGCGGGATATGAAGAATGTATACAAGCGAGTGAAGTAATTGAGAAAATAGGATATGATAGTGAGCGTGATATTGAACATCCTACAGGTTCCCTCTTTTGTGAACATGGTGCTAAGTTTTATGTACCTTGGAATGAAGTAAAAGATCATATGCATGTGAAAGCTTGTTGGAAACAGCACGTTAAGCAAAGTATCGAAACAAGAATAACGCAAAATTATCATATTGATGATGCTGAAGTAGAGCGTGTTATGCGCATGACATATGGAGAAGTAAAACCTCAAACAAAGCAAAAAAAGATAGTACAAAAAGTAGTAAATAATGAATGTAATAAAACCAAACCTATATGTTATTTGATTGACGGATATAATATTGTTCACGATTGGGATACTTTAAGAGATATTGCACGTGATAACCTAGACGGTGCTAGGACGCAATTAATCAATTATATGAGCAGTTTCCAAGGATACAAGAAATGCCTATTGATACTTGTGTTTGATGCATATAAAGTACCTGTTGGTACGCAGAGTGAACATTATAACGGAAGTATTTATATTGTTTATACAAAAGCTGGTCAAACTGCTGATAGTTATATAGAAAAAACAACAAGAGAATTGAACGAGAAGTATCAAATCATAGTAGCGACATCAGATGCTTTGGAACAATTGGTGGTCAATGCACAAGGAGCATTACGCTTATCGGCCAGAGAATTACAAAGAGAATTTGAATATTGTAGTAAAAGAAATGTCTCAGAATATGAATCACGTCAATCTAAAGTAGGGAATCGAGCATTAGAAGATTTACGAAAAATCAATGAGTAAGTAAAAAGAACGAAGATTTTAGTCTTCGTTCTTTAATGTGTTAATGAATAAAATTATGCGTCCTATTCCTAGTACCAATAAGAAAGTAGCAATCACAAATAGAAATATGTGTTGTTTTATTAGTGCACGATACATAAAGAATATCGCTACAATCAGTACAAGGATACTGGAACCATAGACTAGTATCTTTTGCTTTTTTTTCATTTAGCTTACCTCCGTTCCATTTGGCAAATCTTTGACAATACTAACAATATCTAAATCATCTTTTGTACTTGCACATAAGATCATGCCTTGACTTTCTACCCCTCGTAAGTTTACTGGCTTTAAGTTTGTAACAACAATTACCTTTTTACCAACAACTTCTTGCGGTTGAAAACTCGCAGCAATTCCACTTACTATTTGACGTGTTTCATCACCTAAATCTATTTGTTCTACTAATAAACGATCAGCTTTAGGGTGTTTCTCTGCTGAAATAATAGTTCCTACCTTTAACTCTATTTTAGTAAAGTCATCGATGGTGATTTCTTCTTTAGAAGGTGTTTGTTTGATTACTTTAGCATCAGTTTTATGATTTGCTTCAAACTTCTCCATAAATTCTTTTGTATCTATTCTAGCGAATAGAATACTTGGGTTAGGGTCTACTGTATGACCACACTCTAACTGACCAAATTCTTTTAAGCTTTCGACGTCTCTTTTAGAAGTACTAATTTCATCTAAAATTTTATCAGCACTTTCAGGCATAAAGCTATGTAATAAGACAGCCGCAATACGGATGCTTTCTAATAAGTTATATAAGACAGTTGCTAAACGATCCTTTTTAGCTTCATCTTTGCCTAATACCCAAGGAGTCGTTTCATCGATATATTTGTTACAACGTTTCAATAAGGTAAATATTTCATCAATTGCTTCTCCTACGTGTAAGGTGTCCATTTTAGTTTCTACATTTTTGCTTGTCATTACTGCTAATTCTATGAGTTGTGCATCTATTGGATCACCTTCCATTGGGTTTGAAATAACGCCTTGGAAGTATTTGTTTTGCATTGACAATGTACGACTCACAAGGTTTCCTAATACATTGGCTAAATCTGAATTAATTCTTTCTATAACCAATTCCCAAGTAATCGTACCATCTTGAGCAAATGGCATTTCATGTAATACAAAATAACGAACAGCATCGACACCAAAGTACTCAACTAGTTCATCCGCATAAATAGCGTTTCCTTTTGATTTTGACATTTTGCCATCACCAACTAATAACCAAGGATGTCCAAATACTTGTTTTGGTAGTTCTTCTCCTAAAGCCATTAGCATAATTGGCCAATAAATGGTATGAAAACGCAGAATATCTTTACCAATGACATGCACATCTGCTGGCCAGTATTTTTTATATTTTTCCCCATGATTTCCATCTGCATCATAGCCTAATGAAGTAATATAATTGCTTAAAGCATCTACCCAAACATACACTACATGGTCAGGATCAAAATCAACAGGCACTCCCCATTTAAAGGATGTTCTAGATACACAAAGATCTTGTAATCCTGGTTTTAAGAAATTGTTAATCATTTCATTCTTACGTGATTCTGGTTGAATAAATTCTGGATGTTCTTCTATATGTTTCATTAATCTAGGCGCATATTTTTGTAGACTTAAAAAGTATGCTTCTTCTGTGGTCTTTTGTACAGGTCTTCCGCAGTCTGGACATTTTCCATCTACTAGTTGGCTCTCTGTCCAAAAAGACTCACAAGGAGTACAATATAAGCCCTCATACGTTCCTTTATAAATATCACCTTGTTCATATAGCTTTTTAAATATTTTTTGCACTTGCTTTTCATGGTAATCATCTGTTGTACGTACAAAATAATCATAAGATGTATTCATCATATCAAAGTTTTTACGAACAACATCTGCGATGCCATCAACAAAAGCTTTTGGACTAACCCCTGATTCTTTTGCCTTTTCTTCAATCTTTTGACCATGTTCATCTGTTCCTGTTTGAAAGAAAACATCATAGCCTTGTTGTCTTTTATAACGTGCAATCGCATCTGTTAAAACAATCTCATAGGTATTCCCAATATGTGGTCTTCCTGAAGTATACGTAATTGCTGTTGTAATATAATACTTACCTTTTTTGCATTCTTTACACATAATTAAATCCTCCTTATAAATAAAAAAACTTCCGCAAAAAGGACGAAAGTTCGTGGTACCACCTTTATTTGTACACCTTGATGCACCTCTATATCGTTAACGCCGACGTACGGTTCTCCTTAATTATTCAGGAGAACAGTTCCAGGTCCATGTTCATTCTTTTATAACTATGAATTTACACCAAACATTCACTCTCTTTAAGTTATAGCCGAACTACTCTTCCTGTCTCTACCTTTGTAACATCATTATATATAATAATTCCCTTAATGACAAGAAAAATTATATTTTTGCATTAATTAATCGTTCTACTAATGTTTCTGCTTCTTTTGGACAAGTTGTTGTTCCAATTTCAATTTTATGATCTTCAAAATAGAATCCACTACCACAAGTTATGAATAGCTTACGTTCTTTAGCAAGCTTTAACAAGTTAGCCATTTCACGTTTTGTGTGCATTGGATGGAATACTTCAATTCCTTGTATCCCTTTATTTAAAACCTCTTCTAATAATACTCGATCTTGGCTTAATAATTTACCGGGATGTGCAATAACTGAAATACCACCTGTTAGGGTAATTACATCAATGATATCTTCAATTAAAGGATATTTAACCTGTACATAACAAGGTTTTCCATAAGCAAAGAAATCCTTAGATAACGCACGGCTAGCATCTTCCTTTTTATTTCCATATAAATAAGGTTGAAGTAGTGAACAATCTTTAAATTCAGGACGCGTTAATACATGACGAGCAATTAATTCTCCTGGTATTTTTTGAAAGCGATTATTTGATAATAAACAATTGATATCAATTTTTTGTCCGATTATTTCTTCAAACTTCTGAACACGTTCAATACTAGCTTTCTTTTCATTTACTAATCCATCATTTTCAATTTGCGCATACAGTTCATTATTATATTCAATAAAATAACCTAACACACGCACTCTACGTCCATGTAAATTACAATTTATTTCAATTCCTGGAACATATTTAACTTTATACAATTCACTCATACGAGCAGCGATTCCATTTGATTTAGCGCAATCTAAGTCCGTAATAGAAATGGTTCTTAATCCTTTTTTCTTTGCTATTTGAAAAATTTCTTCGATATTATATTTACCATTTACACTAAAGTTGGAATGAATATGTAAATCCATTGAACTTTTCGCTAAAACAGGTGCAACCTTTTCTACTTTCACAGGTGGTTTCTCTTCGTCGCTTTGTGGTTCTGGAAATATTCCTTCTTCTAGTGCTATTACACTTGTTTTTAAAATAAAATCAATCATAGAGCGATGTTTTTTATCCACTAAAACCACCAGTCCATTGAGTAACCAATACAATGCTACACCAAAAATATTCAAGAATAACATCAACACAATAAAAGGAATGTCAAAGCCAAGTAATTCACGTGTTGCCAATAATTTACTATCTGCTGGTTTTCCATTAGACTTTACTACTTTGAAACCAAAAACACGCATACCTATGCTTTGTCCACCAGTTTGTTTATAAATATACACATTTAAACATAGAATAGTTCCTACTAATAAGATTCCTATTACAATATTAACAAATACAATACCAGATATACTCACCATATTTCCTAATACTGCTAGCATGATAATATCCCATATCATAATTGGGGCAAGCATTACAATTAAATCTAATAAAAAAGATAACACTCTTTTTCCTGTATCTTGCTTTGTTAATTCTCGATACCCTTTAGCTAAAAAATATTGTTCCTTCATCCCTTTATTTACGGGTGCTTGTTTTTTATTTTTCATATAATCACCTGTTTTCTCTTGTTTTAACGATAAATTTTATAGTCACATCAATATTATACTACATAATTCTTATTTGTGTATCATCTTTCTTTTATTAAGAAAAAGTTAAGTTAGATATTCTTGTAAGCATACCTATATTCCTATATGATTATAAATAACGAAGGGTGTGATAAAATGCTGATATCCACAAGAAAAAAATTATGTACAGTCTCTTTTATCATATCCTTATGTTTCATATTAATCTACCTATTATTGCTTTTTCAATACAATAAAAACTTTAATATCAGCGCAAGTTTATTACTATTAATTGGAATTAGCTTTTTCTTAATTTCTGCTGTTATGAATGCTACAGCTTTTGTAAATAAAGCAGATCAACAACGTTATTTATTACTTATGTGGAAATTTCTACTTATATTATATGTTATCGAACTGATACTTTTATTGTTTTGTACGAGTGAATTTGCTCGTGATTATGTAGTTGTAAAAGGGAATAATTATGCATATTATTTACATTACCAATGGTTGAATGGAACAAATCTAGTACCATTTAGAACAATTAAGGTAATGATACAAATATTCTCTAATCCCTATATATCCAATACTATAGCAATCCTTAATATCTTTGGAAATATTGCAATCTTTATGCCTTTATCCTTCTTTATGGTCTTATTATTGAAAAGGATGAATAAATTTTGGACCTTCTTATATTCAATTTCTTTTATTCTTTTATTAGTTGAACTCACCCAGTTCTTCACATTAACTGGTACTATGGATATCGATGACTTTATTTTAAATCTAACAGGTGCTCTTATGATGTATGGCATTCTTAGACTTCCTTTTGCTAAACGAATGCTCAATAGACTTCTAGGAAAATAGCTATAAAAAACAACATATCTTGCGACATGTTGTTTTTTTGAATTTAAATTTCTTAAGCTTTTCCTTTAGAACCAAATTCTGTCATCATAGCTACTACTTTTGCTTTGATTGCGTCAGTTCCTGGAGCTAATAATTTACGAGGGTCATAACCTTTACCTTCAAGGTCTTTACCAGCTTCGATGTATTTACGAGTTGCGTCAGCAAATACTACTTGTAATTCTGTGTTTACATTAATTTTAGAAACACCTAAAGAGATAGCTTTTGCGATTTGGTCAGCAGGAATTCCTGAACCACCGTGTAATACTAGTGGTTTACCATTTGTAACTGCTTGGATTTCTCCTAAACGATCAAAGTTTAATCCAGCCCAGTTTTCAGGGTATTTACCATGAATATTACCAATACCTGCAGCTAAGAAGTCTACTCCTAAGTTAGCGATGGTTTCACATTCTTTTGGATCTGCTTGTTCACCATTAGAAGTAACACCATCTTCAGTACCACCAATACCACCAACTTCACACTCTACAGAGATTCCTTGAGCGTGAGCGATTGCTAAAATTTCTTTTGATTTTTCTAAGTTTTCATTGAAGTCATAGTGAGAACCATCAAACATAACTGAAGTAAAACCTGCTTCTATACAAGCTTTTGCTCCATCAAATGAACCATGGTCTAAGTGTAATGCAACAGGAACACTAATTCCTAAGAAATCATGAATTTCTTTTACCATTGCAACTACATTTTTGTAACCACACATGTATTTTCCTGCACCTTCAGAAACACCGATAATAATTGGTGATTTTGCTTCTTCTGCAGCAAGTAAAACTGCTTTAGTCCATTCCATGTTGTTAATGTTGAATGCTCCTACTGCGTAATGACCTGCGTGAGCTTTATCGATCATATCTTTTGCTGAAACTATTGCCATAATTAAATCCTCCTTATATCATTTTACACTCTTATTCTACTGCATTTTTGACTATTTGAAAAGGATAATTTAGAAAAAGCCTTCTTTTCCCTCATTATTAAGAAAAAAACGAACATTTTGTCCGCTTTTTAATACTCTTCTTCTTTTGGTTTTGTTTCTGTTTCTTCTTCACTATCATCGCTATAATCATCACTATCATCATCTGTTTCAATTAAGATATCTGATGTATCAATAACAGCTTCTTTATACGTATGACGTTCTCTTAAGTCCCACTTGTTATTTCCTACATTAACAAAGCGATCGTCTAATGATAAATCACTATAAAATTGCGCAATATTATCTTCTTCTTGTTCCTGCGTAAATGCCATAATTTGGGCAACCTCTTCCCAAAGTTTCACAAATACAATTGCTTTCTTTTTCTTGCTCATCAAATCATAAGCTTCATCAATCATTGCTTTTTTCATAGTAACTATGTTCCTCCTACATTTTGTCAATGGCTACTACACCAATTAAGTCTAAAGCATTCTTTAGGGTTATTTTTGTGGCTTTTAATAAAGCTAAACGTTGTGCTGACATTTCTTCGTCTTCAACATTAATGACTTTACATGCGTTATAGAAACTATGGAAATATTGTGCTAATTTTTGAATATAGTTACAAACTTTATGTGGTGCTCTGTTTTTTGCTGCATCACTCACTACATTTGTAAATTCATTGATATATTTCATTAAGTCAATTTCTTTTTCATGTGTTAATAAAGCAAAGCTTGTTGCCTCTTTCATTTCTGGTGCTTGTCTTAAGATAGAACAAATACGAGCATGTGCATATTGTGCATAATACACAGGGTTATCATTGCTTTGTTTTCTAGCTAATCCTAAGTCAAAGTCGAAATGTGTATCAACTGCACGTTGTACAAAGAAATAACGAACTGCATCAACACCAACTTCATCGCATAGTTCACGAATTGTGACAGCATTTCCTAAACGCTTACTCATCTTTACTTCTTCCCCGTTTTCCACCAAACGTACCATCTGAATAATATCTACCGCTAACTTGTCAGGGTTATTACCTAATGCTTCTATACTAGCCTTTAAACGAGGGATATAGCCATGGTGATCTGCACCTAATAAATCAACTAACAAATCAAATCCACGATCTAACTTATCCTTATGATATGCAATATCAGGTACAAGATATGTATAAGAACCATCATTTTTTCTTAAAACACGATCTTTATCATCTGAAAACTTTGTAGTTTCAAACCATAATGCGCCATCTTTTTCATACGTAAACCCTTTTTTATCAAGAACTTCTAATGCTTGTTCAACTTTTCCTTCATCACGAATAGTTTGTTCACTACTCCAAACATCAAAGTGAACACGGAAATTATCTAAATCTGCTTTGATTTTATCTAATTCAAAAGCAATCCCTTTTTCCTTAAAGAATTTCAAATTACTATCGTTGTTTTCAACATACTTTGTTCCAAATTCTTTTGCTAAAGCAATTGCTATATTTTTAACGTCTTCGCCATGATATCCATCTTCTGGAAGCTCAAAAGGAAGTCCTAAATATTCAGCATAACGCGCTTGTAAAGATAATCCTAAGTTTACAATTTGATTCCCGGCATCATTTACATAGTACTCACGACAAACATCATAACCACTAGCCTTCATAAGTCTCGTAATACTATCACCCCAAGCAGCGCCTCTAGCATGCCCTAAATGTAAGTCACCAGTAGGATTAGCTGAAACATATTCAACATTCACTTTTAATCCTTTTCCCGCATCGCTATGACCATAATTTTCTTGTTCTTCTAAAACCTTAGTAATAATTGCGCTTAAAGAAGTGTTTTGAATGGTAAAGTTAAGAAATCCAGGTCCTGCTATTTCTATTTTTTCAATGGCTGCCTCTTTCTTATCAATACATTCGATTATTGTCTCCGCAATTTTACGTGGATTACTTTTTAATGTACGTGTTAATTGCATTGCAACATTACTAGCATAATCTCCATGTGTTTTATCTTTCGGAATCTCAATTACAATTGATTCCATATCTAGCGCTACATCAAATGCTTTTTTAACAGCATTTGCTAATGCACTTTTTAAGTTCGTTTCTATTTGATTCATGAAAGTTCCTCCTCCTTCAATTTCCATATTATACGAAAACCATCGCTTACTTCTTCACCATTTAAAATATCGTATGCAAGCGCAATTGTATTATCGCGCTTGATATATTTATGCGTATAAATACCAATTTCAATTGTTCCAAATTCTGACAAAATAGTACCTGTTGTTTTTTCGTTTGGACGAAAATTTAATTTTGTTTCCATCTCGCCAATTCGATTAATTTCTATTCTGTCTTCATATGCTTTAATATACACTTTTGTATGTGTATGCATTTCTGTATATTCTAAGGATGAATGTGTTGCATTTTGAATAAAAAAAATAGGCCCTTTATACATCATATTTGTTTCTTTTGTATATAAATGCGTCTGATTTACAATTCCATATTTCTTCATACTTTCACCACTTATCATGAGCATTATAGCAGAATTACGATATCCTGCAACATTTTTTTTATATTTTTATTTTATGTTTTATTTTAATCTAACTATTTGTTTTATAAATTGCTACAATTTTTTACAATATCAATTATTTAAAGTCTTAAAAAGTTAGTATCAATTTCTAATAAGCATATTATAGAATGCATATAATTTGAGTAACCTAAATTAACTAAAATAAAGATGCATTGACTAACCAGTTTTGCCTACAATCTCAAATAATTTGTGGTTATTTTTAATAAAACACAAAATTAATTAATGTTTTAAAAAAATATATGTATTTAATCTTTTAGATTTAATATTCCACTTTTATAATATGAAGAAAATTCTTCATTTATTATTTTATCAACCAATTGTTATTCCACTTTTATAGTAATAACATGATATTAATATTCACAGAGTGATGATAATAACAATTTCAAACAATCGTAATCATTTACGGTTTTATAGCACTTTAATAGTCGTAAATATGATTTTTGTGATTTATATATGATAAATCATAAAAATGTAGAAACTGTGTTTTTAGCTTATAATACTTCAAAATTATGCAAAATATATCCTTATATTATATAGGGGTTAAATGCATCCAATTTTGAATGATTAAAGACAAGACAATTTTAGTATAAAAAACCATGATTTTTCATGAAAACTCTTCCTTATAATATATAGGGTTTATTTTTTGCTTTCATAAAATGTTTATTCTCTATTATTTCATTAATTTTTAGACACGATCAATGATACTATTTTTGTGGTATTATTTTACCTTCACATACTTGTACGTCACTTTATATTTATAAACACTTTAATATTATTATAATATTCCAATTATAGAATAGTAATGTAGTAGTATCATTTGTCTTCTTTAGTTTCTATTTCATGTTGAATTATTTGAGTTAAATTATTTTTTTTATTTGCATGATAATCTTGTGTCATCGTCTTTGTATTATTCATTTATCATTTTTATATTCTATTAATAGAATACTATAAATATATAATAATTGTTTCTTAAACGAATCATTTCATACTAACACGTTTAAATTCTTTGTTTATGTTCACACTATATCTATGTGAGGTGAACTCATGAAACCTTTTAAAAGGATTCTATTATATTTTTCTTTTCTTTGTATATCGCTGCTCTTAGCAATCTATTCCTATTCTTTCATTCATCGTCTTTCTTTAGATGAGCAGCGAAAGAACATTACAATTTATGATGTTAACGGTAGTGTTATGTATGAATCAAACTTCAAAAAAAATATGCAGTGGACGTCCATTAATAAGATACCAAAATTTATCCAAGAAGCTTTTGTGAGTGTAGAAGACAAACGTTTTTTTTATCACGCTGGATTTGATCCAATTAGAATTTCAAAAGCACTATCAACAAATATTATCAATGGTGAGGTTTTACAAGGAGGTTCAACAATCACTCAACAGTACGCTAAGAATTTATTCCTCACAAATGAACAAACATTATCACGGAAAGCACAAGAGTTCTTTTATGCTACGCGTCTAGAAATGCAATATAGCAAAGAAGATATTTTAGAAGGATATTTGAATACAATTTACTTCGGCCATGGAATCTATGGAATTCAAGCGGCTGCTAGTTATTTCTTTGATCAACCTTTAGATAAACTTACGCTTGCTCAAATCGCCATGCTCATAGGGATTCCAAATGGTCCTAGTATTTACTCTCCATTTTTGCATCTTGATAATGCGAT
>JAVWIF010000001.1:56341-65012 GCA_036639635.1 Longicatena sp. | reverse complement strand
TATTCTTCAAGACAAGTAGCAAGTACAATTAAACCTTTGTTATACTATACAGCTCTACAAGAAGGGTTTACACCAGCATCACAATTCTTATCAGAAAAAACTAAATTCAAAATAAGTGAAAAAGAAGAATATGCGCCTACTAACTATGGAGATGTTTATGCACAAGGAAACATTTCAATGGTGAATGCCATTTCTTTAAGTGATAATATATATGCAGTCAAGACGCATCTGTTTTTAGGTATTGATACATTGCATAATGCGCTCTTAGATTTTGGAATACGACAATCTAAAGCAACTCCTTCAGAAGCATTAGGTAGTGTAAATATGTCATTACTAGAATTATCAAAGATTTATAATACCTTTGCTAGTGAAGGTCTCTATATCAAACCTGCTTTCATTAAACAAATTAACAATCCTACTAAAGTAATATATAAGCGCGAATTAGATTCTAAACGCTTATTACAGCGTGATGAAACTTTAATCTTAAACCAGATGTTAACATCAACCTTTGATATTGCTAACAAGTCTTATACTTTCCCTAGCATGTATGGGCATGAGCCTTCTATAAAAGTTGCTGCCAAATCTGGAACCAGTGATTGGGATTCTTTAGTCATGGGATTTAATCCTGAGTATACCATTGGAATATGGAGCGGTTTTGATGATAATCGTGAACTAAAAAAAGAGTATTATAATATGAGCAAACAGATTTTCAAAGATACCTTTAATGCCCTTTATGAAAAGCGTAAAGAAGTCTGGTATCAACCGAGCGAAAATATACTTGTTAAAAAGATTAATCCTATCAGTGGGAACGAGCAAAGCGATGGTTCAACATATTGGTTTAAAAAATAAATTTATTTTTTTTAAAAATGTTTCAAATTTAAAATAAGCTTATATATATAAGTCAATTCAGCATTTATACATGGTTAATTATGTAGTAAATTTAGTGGCAAATAAAACAATGAGGTTGCATTCTTAAAATCATCTTGTTACAATAGAAACGTTGATGAAGAGGTGATCTTATGAATTTTATAGAAAAAAACACAAAAAAAGTAGCACTTATATTATGCTTAGCTACTGCAGGATCTGCTGTAACTACAGTATACGCTGCCAGTAATGTAGATGGTTGGCATGGAGATGGAACAAATAGAGTTTACAAGGTTGAAGGAAAAGTAAAAACAAATTCATGGATTTTTGATGAAAATGGAACTTACTATGTAGATAAAGATGGAAATCCTTTAACAAACGAATGGAAGACTATCAATGGTTCGTTATATTACTTTGATGAAAATGGCGAAAAAATTTCTGGTAAGCAAACCATAGAGGGACATACATACTATTTCCAAAAAACTGGAATCTTACTTACTGGTTGGAATGAAACAAATGATATGTATTACGATAACTATGGACAATTTGTTAGTGGTGTTAAAACTATTGAGAATAAAACATACAACTTTGATGAAAACGGAAAGCTTGCTAAAGGCTGGGCAACATTCAATGATAAAAAAGTATACTTTACAGAAAATGGTCTTTTAGCAAATGGAGTAGTTAAAATTGATGACAAGGATTATAACTTTAATTCTGATGGAACTATTACTACTGGTTTTAAAGACATTGATGAAGAAAAAGCATATTATGATGAATATGGATTCCAAACAAAAGGTTGGAAAGACATTGATGGCAAAAAATACTATTTCAATAAAGACGGTTTTATGGCAACAGATACAGAATACGCTGGTTATAAATTTGATGCCAGTGGTGTTGCTACAGAAATTAAAGAAGAAAAAGAAACAACAACTACAACTACTACTTCCAATACAAGTAAACCAACTCCAGTAAGCCAAAACCCAACAGGATCTGGCGGTAATGCAACAGCTGCATCTATTGCTGCTGGTCAAGTAGGAAGTGCTTATGTATTTGGAGGATCAAATCCAGGAGGATTTGATTGTTCTGGTTTAACTAGTTATGCTTATAGACAAGTTGGTATTTCAATTCCTAGAACAGCTGGTGGACAAAGTGGTGTTGGTTCCGCGGTTTCTTATGAAAACATGCAACCTGGTGATTTAATTGTTTGGAGCGGTGGACAACATGTCTCTATTTATGTAGGTGGCGGTTCTATGGTACATGCTACAAACCCTTCTACAGGTGTTATTACATCCTCTGTTAGTTATTGGAGTTCATGTAGTGGGCAATATATCTCAGCAATTCGTAGACCTTAAGATTAAAATAAGAAAAAAGAGGAGAAATTTCTCCTCTTTTTTCTTATTTTATGATGGAATCATGACAAATTATAGTAAAAATCAAAAAAAATTAAAAAATTTTTTATTCTTTGTGAATTGTAATATAAGCCTATAACCAAAGAGTATAAGCCTAAATGTTATATCACTCCAAACTTACAAAAATGCAACATTTCGAAATTTAGGGGTTGCAATTAAAAATTGCCTTTGTTACAATGTGGTAGTTGATATTGAGGTGATGAAATGAACTTTATCGAAAAAAATACAAAAAAGGTTGCATTGATTCTGTGTCTAGCTACTGCAGGATCTGCTGTAACAACTGTATATGCGGCACAAAATTCTGACGGTTGGTCTGGAAAAGGCAACGCTAGAGTTTATAAAACAAACGGTGAAATAAAAGTAAATGGTTGGATATTCGATGCGGAAGGTACATATTATGTAAACAAAGCAGGTAACCCTATTACTAGTGAATGGATGACTATTAAAGGATCTACTTATTTCTTCAACGCTGAAGGAAAGAGAGTTTCAGGAATACAAACAATTGATGGTCATGACTATACATTCCAAAATGATGGTAAGTTATTAACTGGTTGGAACAGTACAAAAGACATGTACTATAACCAATATGGTGTAGTCTTAACTGGAACACATTCAATTGAAGGAAAAACTTATTTATTTAATGAAGCAGGTACTGCTTTAACAGGTTGGCAAAACCTTGGGGATAAAAGTGTTTACTTTAATACAGATGGTTCTTTAGCAAGCGGAGTTACTAAAATTGATGGTACTGATTTCAATTTAAACTCTGATGGTACACTTACTAAAGGTTGGAAAGATTCTGATGGAGAAAAAGTTTATTTTGATGATAACGGTTTCTCTGTAAAAGGTTGGAAAGACATTGATGGTAAGAAATACTACTTTAACAAAGATGGTTATATGGCAACAGATACTGAATATGCTGGTTATGAATTCGACGCTAGTGGTGTAGCTACTGAAGTTAAAGAAGAAACTACTAAATCAAGTTCTGCTTCTGATAAAGCACTTGCTAGTGCAGATGGTAGCATTGCTTCAGCGGCATTAGCTCAAGTTGGAGTTGCTCAAGATTGTACTGCTTTAGCTTCAAATGCTTTGGCTGCTAGAGGTATTTACTTCCATGGTTGGCCAGCTGACTATATGTCATTAGGTTCAATTACAAGTAGTCCACAAGCAGGAGATTTAATTTACTATGCTGATGGTGGAATTGGATTGGCTCATATTGCAGTTTATATTGGTAATGGACAAGCTGTACATGGTGGATGGTTAGGCGGACAAACCGTTGTAGCTTCTGCATATGTTGGTTCTGGACCTGTATTTATTCGCGTTAACTAATTATTAAGAAGGCAATTTGTTGCCTTCTTTTTTATATTGTATGTATTTTGTCTGTATAGTTATATGTTATTTCTCCTTTAAAGTGCATTTTCATACGTTTTAAGGGGTATTTTATGCTTTTGCTAATAACTCAGAGCCTACACCTTTAATATTGTTTAAAATAGATTTATTAGAGAATTTGTTCAAAATAATGGATGTAGAATTTAAAAGAATGGAAATGTACTTGTAAAAGATGCTTACTTGCAATACAATAAAAGAAGAAACGGAAGGATGTCCTATGAAAAAAGTTGTTGAAAATGTTAAATTTATTCAAGATGGCACTTTAGTGTTTGGTGATTTGTATCTAGAAGATGGATTCATTGAACGAATTGACTACAAAACTCCTCATTATAATAGTGATATAGCCATTCCTGGTTTTGTAGATTTACATACGCATGGCTTCGCTGCTCATGCTTGTGATAATATAGATTCAAATAATTTAAAAGCTTTAGCATTGGCTTATGCTCGTTGTGGAGTCACTTCTTTTTGTCCCACACTTCACGCTCGACCTTTAAAAGAATATGCAAAAATAATAAAAGTCTATCGCAAAGTCTTTCTAGGAAACTACCATGGAGCAAACTATGAAGGCGTTCATTTAGAAGGTCCTTATTTAAACAAAGAACAGTGTGGTGCCATGAATGTACACAACGTACAAGAGATTAATATTTTAGAACTTGAAGAATTTTTAAGTGAATTTCATAATGATATTAAAATCATGACCTTAGCTCCTGAATTAGAACACGCTGAAGAAGCAATTCAACTATTGCATTTATATGGCATTGAAGTTTCTCTTGGACATACCTTTGCTTCTTTTCAACAAACACTGCAAGCATTTGAATTAGGAGCTTCTCAAATAACACATTTAGGAAACAAGATGCCTTCTATTGACCATCATAAAGAATCTATGATGGATGCTATCTTTTCTTCTAATTGTAAATGTGAAATTATTATGGACCGTGTACATATGCAAAAAGAAATGCTTCGTTGGGTAATTTCTTTACTTGGCATAGAGCGAGTCATTGCTGTTAGTAATAGTTCTATTTACTCTGGATGCAATAATAAAACAATTGATCCTTTAACCAAAAAAAATGGAGCACTTTATCAAGATAAAACGCTTGTAGGAAGTTGCTGCGATTTGTTAAATATGTTTCAATATCTATATTGTGAAGCCCAATATGATTTATTAGAATGCATGCACATGTGTAGCACAAATGCTGCCAAAATACTTAATAATTATGCTTATGAAATAGGTCTTGGTAAAAAAATTAATCTCGTTATTTTAGACCATAACGCAAATTTAAAAGAAGTGATCATCAATGGAAGAAGTGCTTTATAGCTCAATTTTAACCATATTTATAACAAATATAATTTTTGTGTTATACTAAACATACATTACATCCTAGTTAGAAGGTGATAACTTGAACAAAACTAACGATAAAAATAAAATGATGATCAAAACGATCTTCATTCTTTTACTTGCAGTCTTTGTAGGTTTTAGTTTTTTTGACTATGATGCAAAAAACAGAAATAGTAGTGAGTTAGAAATGAAAAGTGCTGTAAAACGGAATAATTTAAATATCAATACAGCAATTCAATCAAAGCTACAAGATATTCAGCAAGTGCTATATTCCTATGCTGCTATTGCATCGCATTATGATAGCCTGTTTGACTCGGCTTTCTTAGAATTTTTAGAAAATCGTTCACCTAAAGATTCTTTTGATTCTTTGTGCGTTACAACATCTGAAGGCATTAGTTATACTAGTAAGCACACTACTCACGATTCGTCAAACAGTGATTTTTTCATAGAAGGAATGAAGGGTAATTCTTATATATCTGATCTCACGCATTCTCATGTTGACAACAAAAAAGTTGTGATTATTTCTGTACCAATAATTAAAGAAGAAAAAGTAAAAGGCGTTATTTATTGCACTTATAGCCTAGCTTCAATTGAAAAGCTCCTAGATTTAGCGCCAAGCGATGGTGTTGAAACTATGATTGTGCAATACGATGGATCCGCATTGACAAGAACTTCAAATATGAATATGGCTAATTATTTTGATTTTTTAACATCTGCTAAATTATTGGATGATGCTAGTTTATCACAAATCAAGCATAACTTTCAAAATGGCAATACAGGCATATTACGTTATCGCTTAAACAACAAAACACGCTATAGTTTTTATTCACCTATCAAAGGAACCAATTGGTTTGCGATAACAATCCTACCTTATCAATTAATTAACAATCAAATTTATGAAAACTATAAAGCAACGTTATATTTATCTTTAAAATTAGGTTTCTGTTTCATTCTTATTTTAGCCTATAATTTTATAAATGAGCGTAAAAATACAAAACATTTTTCTTATATAAATAAAGAGTTAGATGCTATTATTGGAAATACACCAGGTTGTATGGCACGTTATGAAGTTGATAATCCAAAGAATACAATGTTTATTAACAAGGGATTTAAAGCACTTTGTGGGTATAGTGAAAAAGAATTCAGAACCTTATTAGAATACAATTATTTTAAGATTGTACATAAAGATGATATCGAAAATTTACTTAAACAAATCGATAATAATAGAGAAAACAATGACATTCATTCTTATACGTATCGTATTATTAATAAGAATGGAGACATTCAATGGATATTTGAACGTCGTAAAATTGTAAAAGACGAGCATAATATAAAATGGTACTACATCACACTAGTGGATATTACAGAGACCAAAAAAATAGAAGATAAATTAAAAGTAAGTCAAAATCGTTATCAAATGATTATTGAACAAACTGAGTTTATTGTATTTGAATGGGATATTCAAAAAGATGTTTTGATTTTATCTGATTTATGGATGAATAAATTTGGAACTAAAACCGTCTATAACGACTTTTTAGCTACTACAGAAGAGTATATCGCTGATGAGGAGCATTCTTATATTCCTTTATTAGAATCTTTCATACATGGAAAAACTCAAGGGCAGTGCGAATGTCAGCTAAAAGATAAAGATGGAAATTATTTATGGGTTAAAATAACCGCACGTTCATTTAGTGATGCCTCTGGTTATTTAATGAGTGTTTTTGGTTCTATCGAAGATATTAATGATTTAAAAACAAAAACAATTCAATTAGAAGAAAAAGCTAAAATTGATGGTATGACGAGGGTATTAAATAAAGTAACTGTAGAGTCTTTAATAGAAAATGCATTATTATCACATCCTGATAAAAAGCACATATTATTAGTTCTTGACGTTGATGATTTTAAAGATGTTAATGATACCCTAGGTCATGCTGCAGGTGATAAAGTGCTATGTGAGATTGCTGAAAGCATTAGAACTTGTTTTAGAACCGATGACTTTGTGGGTCGTATTGGAGGAGATGAATTCATTGTCTTTATGAAAGATGTTGGTAACACTTCTTCTACCTTCTTTGAGCACAAAATGAAACGTTTATATTCTTCTTTTGAAATGATTTATATAGCGAGTAGCCCTACTTATCGAGTAACTTGTAGTATCGGTATTGCCTATTATCCAGAGGATGGTATTTCGTATGAAGACTTATTTAATCACGCGGATACAGCTTTATATGAAGCCAAGAAACAAGGTAAGAATCATTATTGTGTTTATCAAAGCAAAACAGAAAAAAAGATCTAAAACGAGAATATTCGTTTAGATCTTTTTTCATATTATAACTTAATAAATTTTTCTACATCAATTACAAAAATCGTTGCACCACCTACTTGTACTTCTACTGGAAAAGATGCATATCTTCCAATATCATAAGAAGCAGTGCTTGGTACTACCTCTGTACGTCTTCTGCTATATTCTCCAATAACTTCAATTGCTCTTTCAATTTTATCATCATCGGTACCTACAATTAATGTAGTATTTCCTGCACGTAAGAATCCCCCAGTTGTCGCAAGTCTTGTAACTTGATAATTTTCTTTTGTCAATGCACTAGATACTGCAGGGCTATCGTCGTTTGACATGATTGCTAATACAAGTTTCATAATTATAGTTCTCCTTCTTATTGTTTATATGTTTATTCTAGCACTTAAGTCTCTTATTTACAAACAATACTTGTGCTTTTATATATTTATATTGTTAAGATTTTGAAAGTAATAATTATGTTTTGTTGCATTCCTGCTCTTCTTTTTTGTGCTATAATAAAACCATTACGAAGGAGTAGAATAAAATGGGAAAATTAGGATTGGTTTTAGAAGGCGGAGGCATGCGTGGTCTGTATACTGCTGGTGTCTTAGATTTCTTTATGGAACATGATTTGTATACAGATGGAGTGATTGGTGTAAGTGCTGGTGCCTGCCATGCTTCTAACTACGTTGCTAAGCAAATAGGGCGTGCTTATAAAATAAGTACAGATTATGTTAAGGATAAGCGATACATGAGCGCATACTCACTCATAACGACTGGAGATTTGTTTGGCTCATCATTTATTTACGATGAAATACCAAATAAATTAAATCCTTTTGATTACGATACCTTTAACAAAGGAAAAACAAAACTATACACAGTATGTAGTAATTTAGATACTGGTAAAGCAGAATATCTGCAATGTATCAATATGAAAATAGATGTCGCCTATGTCCGTGCATCTGCATCACTTCCTTTATTATCAAAGATTGTTGAAATTGATGGTAAAAAGTTATTGGATGGCGGTGGAACTGACTCTATTCCTGTAAAACATTTTCAAGAAATTGGATACAATAAAAATATTGTTGTTTTAACACAATGTAAGGAATATCGCAAAGGAAAAAACAGCTTATTACCTTTTATAAAAAAGACTTATAAAAAATATCCAAAGTTCATAAAAGCAATGGAGAATCGTCATATCGAATATAATCGTACGTTAGATGAACTTTCACTAATGGAAAAAGAAGGTAGTGTCTTTATTATAAGACCAAGTAGTCCTGTTACTATTTCACGCTTAGAAAAGAATGTTCATAACTTAAAGGCTTTGTATGATCAAGGCTATCAAGATGCAAAAGACCAATATGAAGCATTATTGGAATTCATTGC
>JAVWIF010000001.1:0-56241 GCA_036639635.1 Longicatena sp. | reverse complement strand
ATCTTTCTAGCATTAAAACACAAGAATACTCCCCTACTAGCAAAAATACTTGCAGGTATTACTATCGCTTATGCCCTTTCTCCCATTGATTTAATACCCGATTTTATTCCTGTATTAGGGTATTTAGATGATCTCATTTTATTACCTATCTTTATTTCTATTACCCTAAAACTCATACCACATAGTGTCTATATAGAATGTCTTGATAAGTCAGACTCCCTTTGGTTGAATGGAAAGCCTAAAAAATGGTTTTATGCATTACCTATTATTATATTTTGGCTAGTTATATTTTACTTTGTTTTAAAGTTATTTATTTTTTAAAAAGTAAATTATTTTTGCGTGTACGATATGATTACAGAAATGTAAATCGTACACATAGTTTTATATATCTAATGAAGTGAATGGAGTCAACTCCATTGTAATAGTTGTATGATCATATTGACCAAACATGTACAAATAGCTATTACTTTGTGAATGTTTGCTCTTTTTTTTGCGAAAAGATACAAGTTAGCAATACGCTACTCAACTTTTAAAAGTGTAATATCTTTTCCTATTATCATGATTGCTTGATTATTACTGATAAGATTCAAATCATACTTACTTGAATAGGTTTTATCAATTTTTTTTACTATGTTTTTAAATGGTACGTTATTTGAATGGGGAACGATTGAGAATTCAGTGATTGCTAATGCTTGATAGTCGCCATTCAATCCATTAGCTACTTTAGGTGAATCCATTAGTGAGGCATATTCGATATTTTCTGACAAAATCATTGAACCTGCAGATTCGCCAATATAAGGTTTTCCATTATGAATTTGTTCTATAATTAATTTATCTACACCTGTCTTTCTAAAAGCATCTAAAAGGAAAAAAGTGTTACCACCGCTTACATAAATAATATCAGATGTAATAATTTTATCATTTATTTCCTTTGTAGAAGCACTCAGAACTTCTAATTCTATAATTTCCATGCCAAGCTTTTCTAGTGCTTTCTTTCCAGCACTGACAAAAAAATCAACTTTTTCAGGTATACTAGCCGTAGTGATAAAACACACTTTATTACCTACAGGGTTTGTTTCCAAAAACCTTGGCACTAAATTTGCAACCTTTTTAAAATATGAAGTTAATAATAATCTTTCCATCATCGTATATCCTCCTATGATTTATGTTTCATATATAGTATAATTCTAAAAGGTATCAAAACATGACACCAATATTATGGAATGGGAGGTATATTCATATGCAAAAATCAACAAGGCTTAATGATATGATGATTTTTCTAAATAATAGAACGTATTTCAACTTAATAGATATTATGCAAGAATATGGTATTTCTAAAAGCACAGCACTTAGAGATATACAAGCTTTAGAGGAAATAGGTATGCCAATTTATTCGGAGTATGGAAGAAATGGGCGTTATGGAATACTAAAAAATCGATTGCTATCTCCGATTATATTTACTGTTGATGAAATGTATGCTTTGTATTTTGCTATGCTTACTTTAAACGCATACGAATCAACCCCTTTTCATTTAAGTGTAGAAAAATTGAAAGATAAGTTTGAAACTTGTCTTTCAAACGAACTCATTAGTAAGATTCATAAAATGGAAAGCGTTTTTGAATTTAATGAAACAAAGCATTACAATAGTAGTCCATTTCTAAAAGAAATACTACAAGCCATTCTTGAAAATACTGTTTGTAGCGTTACCTACCATAAAGAAGATAAGAAAAAATTATAACATATTCAGTTTATTAATATTTCATCATCTTTTGGACAATGGTATGTAACAGGATTTAATTTTGATACACAAAGAACACATGTGCTCCGATGTGATAAAATTGTTAACATTTTAAAAAGTAATGCTTTTCATGCCAAACCAATTGATGAGCTTTTTAATCCTTCAACCATTATATTTAGAGCTCAAAATGCTATTGACTTTGAAGTTTCCGTTTCTCCTAAAGGAGTTGACTTGTTTCATAAAGAAAACTATCCATCTATGAAATTACAATGTACTAATGGACAATATATTATAAAAGGTTACTATAATAAAGGTGAGGAATTATTTATCGCAGATTACTTTATTTCATATGGGAAATTCATAAAGTCTATACGACCTATACAGTTAAAAGAGCTACTTCAAGATAGGATCTGTGAATTATTAAAACATTATCAAAATATATAATAAACGTTGTATATTTATTGAAATTATTTTTATAACTAAAATTTTCATTTAAAAAACGTCAATTTTATGACGTTTTTTCTTTGACTTGAACTATTGGCAATTGAAACCAGAAAGTCGTTCCTTTGTTTACTTCACTTTGTACTCCATATTCTGCTTTATGTAATACTAAGATAGCTTTAACAATGCTAAGACCTAAACCACTTCCTACTTTAGAACGTATATGTGTTTTATCTACTTTGTAATAACGATCCCAGATATATGGCAATAATTCTTTTTCAATACCACGCCCATGATCGATAATTTCAATTCGCACCTTTTGATTTTCTACCTTCTGTGAAACAATTATTTTATTATCACTTCCACAATAATTAATCGCATTGTTCATTAAATTATATAATACTTGGTTTAACTTAATAATATCCCCCTCTATGTATACATCATTTACATAATTAAAATCAATAACAACTTCATGACCACTTAATAATTTATCATACCGTTTAATAATTGTTCTTATTTCATCACTTAAATTAATTTTTTGAAGTTGTAATTCTTGTACTCCTGCTTGCAATTTGCTTAAATCTAACATATCATTTACTAAATTTGTTAAACGTTTAGTTTCATCTATTACAATCTGAACATTTTCTGGTGTATTCTCTCCTGGAATATCGCGCATGACTTCTCCATAACCACTAATCATTGTTAAAGGTGTCCGTAAATCATGGCTCATATTGGCGATTAATTCTCTTCTTAATCCTTCTACTTTCGATAGTTCTGTAGCAGCATAATTTAATGTATTACTTAATTCCTGTATTTCTAAGTATCCTTTTTCATTAAAATTCGTTCCGTAATCGCCATTCCCTAAATTTTTAGCTGATTTATTAATGCGAATAATTGGCGTTGCTATTTTTTTAGACAGGAAGAAAGCTAGTGTGATTGCAATTAATACAAGTAGTGCAGCTATCATAATAAACTGTGTTTTAATTGTTTCAACAGTTGCATTTACTGGGGTTAATTGGGCACTTACCGCAATTGTTAAAAAGGAGTTGTAGTTATCTTTTACAACACTCATATACATCATATTTTGAAAACTTTTTTCATAGTTCTTTTGTAATTCAAAACTTTTTGGATATAACTCCTCGTATCTATTCCCATTTAATATGATACTAATTGGTTCTTTTATTTTACCATAATTTTCTTCTATTAAACGTGATGCACTCTTGCCATTCATATAAGCTTCTGCTTTTAGCTCACCTATGACATCGCTGTGATCCTGATAACTTAAAGCACTAATTCTACATCTAGGATCTCCTTGTGTATTATATAAATTAGAACCACTATCATTATAAATAACAACACAAAATTCCCCTTGTTTCGCAATGTTATCAATTTGCTTTTTATAATCTTTTTGATGAATTACTTCATTAATTTCTTCTGCTGCACTTTTTACAGATTTTGATTTAATAGCTATATAGAACTTTTCTAAAAAGAATACTTGAAACAGCCATAACACGATAATAATTATACAAACAAAGAGTAGTAAGCTGTTAAATATTTTCCATTTAACACTTAATACTTTTTTAATCTTGGGCTTCAAAACGATAGCCAACACCACGTAATGTTACAATCATTGTATTGTACTCACGTAAGCTTTTCCTTAATAGTTTAATATGGGTATCTAATGTGCGATCATCACCATAAAAATCATATCCCCATACGTCATGAATCAATTGTTCTCTTGTTAAAGCTAGTCCTGTATTTCTTACAAAATAGAAAAGTAATACATATTCTTTGGGTGACATCTCAATTTCTTCGTCTTTAATGAATACTTTACGTGCACTAAAATCAATCTTTAATCCTTTATATTCATATGTTTCTTTCCCTTTGTTATCTTCTGCGTTATAGCGTTTTAAAATAGCAGCTACACGCATCATTAATTCTTTTGGTGAGAATGGCTTTACCACATAATCGTCAATTCCTATTTCAAATCCATGAATTCGATCATATTCCTCTCCTCTTGCTGATAACATAATAATTGGTATTGCTTTATCTTTATTTATCTCTTTTACAGCAGAAAAGCCATCAAGGTTAGGCATCATAATATCCATAATTATTAAATCATATTCATTTCTTTGACACTTTTCAACAGCATCCATACCATCTACTGCTTCTTCTACATCGTGTCCTTCGAATTCTCCATATTTACGTATCATTGCACGGATATTCGCCTCATCATCAACAACCAATAGTTTACTCATATTATCACCTCGTACTTCCATTATACCTTGTTTTTTATCTCTTTTGTGTGATGGTTTACTGAATATTGAAAAAGGGTAAATGTATCACTACATTTTACCCTACATATCTTAACTTAATTCGTGATATTCTTTATAAATATCGTTCTTTGATAACCCTCGTTCTTTCGCAACGCGCTTAATTGCCTCATTGGTTGTTAAACCATCATCAATATAAGTTTTGATTTGTTCACGCACGATTGGCATAGGAGAAATATCACCTAAATTTTTCTCTTCTTTTGATCCTTCTATAACGATTACCATTTCACCTTTTATATCATCAACTATATCTAAGACTTCTTCAATTGTTCCACGAATAAATTCTTCATGTTTTTTAGTAAGTTCTCTTGCTAAGCAAATATTACGATTCCCCAATACTTCAAGACAACTTGTTAACATTTTCTTTATTCGATGAGGTGCCTCATAAAATACCATTGTAAACGGATAATACTTTACTTCGTAAAGTTCTTTTACTCGCTCTTTTTGCGATGATTTAAGAAAACCATAAAACAAGAAATGATTTGTACTAAGTCCACTAGAAACCACAGCATTTAACATCGCATTACAGCCAGATATTGGCACTACATTATATCCAGCTTCTATTACTTTGGCTACAACCACTTGTCCTGGATCGGAGATTAAAGGATAACCAGCATCACTTACTATAGCAATACTTTGTCCTTGATCCAATAAATCAAGTAATCCATTTGCACTATTTAATTCATTGTGTTGATGATGTGCAATCAGTCTTGTTGAAATACCAAAATGTTTTAATAATTTCATCGTATTTCGTGTATCTTCTGCAGCAATTACATCTACACTTTCTAATATTTTGATAGCTCTTGGAGTTAACTCTTCTAAATTACCAATAGGAGTTGCCACAAGATACAGCGTTGGTTGTTCATTTTCAAAACTTTTTTGACGTTTCATAACCTTCACCTACCGATCTGAAAAATCTATATCTGGCCACAATTCTTTGAAGTTTAAGAATTGCACATCTTCTCTATTTTCAATCTTTACTTGTTGTAATAGAACATTCATACTAGTAATACGATACTTACTTCCTTTATACTCGATTTGCGAATTCATCTTAGGAAGTCCTTCTCGTAAACGCTTATACTGTGAATCTTCAAATTTTAAACAGCACATTAATTTACCACACTGCCCACTTAGTTTTTGAATATTTAAAGCTAGCAATTGGTTCTTAGCCATATTAATAGAAACAACATCAAAATCATTTAAGAATCTAGAACAGCATGTTTCCATTCCACAAGTTCCTAATCCTCCAATAATTTTAGATTTATTTCTAGGTCCTATTTGACGTAATTCAATTCTACATTTGAAAATACTTGCTAACTCTTTTAATAGTTCTCTAAAGTCAACACGCTCATCTGCAACATATACAAAGATAATCTTACTACAATCTAATGTATACTCCGCATCAATTAAGTTCATATCTAATTCATATTTTTGAATACATTCACTACAAACTTCCATGGCATGTTTTGCTTTGCCAATATTATCTGCTGTTTGTTTTAAGTCTTTTTCTGTTGCTTTACGAATAATTGGTTTAATTTCCATTCCGTTAGGCAAAAACGTTTCACTCTCTTTCACAATTTCACCTAATTCTAATCCACGTACGGTCTCAACAACTACTTGATCTCCAATTCTAAAGTTATCTACATCGCTTCCAAAGGTATATATCTTTTTAGATTCTTTAAAAGATACAAATACAATAAACTTAAAAGTTCTATTTTCCTTTTTTTCATGAGAATCACGGCGTTGTTCATTATGGCTATCCTGGCTCATTTGCTCACCTCTTTCATTTGGTATAACATCTGTTCAACTAACAATTGTATGTTTACAGATCGTAATAATTTATCCTTTGTTTGCATTAATATTTGTAATATTTTCACATTGTCTATTTGTTTACTTTGCATAATCATTAAATGTTTTAAATACCAATCATCATGGATATCTTTATTCTGTTTTAAACAATCTCTAAAGAATAGCGTTAATATTTCAATCAAATAATTTAAAGCTTGTTTCCCATACTTTTTTTGTTTAGTAGGAAATCCTTCTGTTTGTAGAAATAAGAGCGCTTCATAAGGCGATGATTCGTAACGTTCTATCATGCCTTTAAAAACATAAATAGCATGTTGGTAATCTTCACTCTCGACAGCAACCATAATATCCTTTTTCTGACGAATCATATGACTTAGCAAATAGGCATCTAATTCATTTAATTCTCCACGTATTGCTTCATAACATTGTTTCGCATTTAACGCTGTAAATGGAATATTTTGACAACGTGAAACAATGGTAGGTAGTACACGATCAATTTGTTCCACTAGTAAGATAGCTACCATATCATTGGTTGGTTCTTCTAAAAACTTTAACAAAGAATTTAAAGCATCTGGAGTAGCATTTTCAGCATGGTCTAAGATATATACTTTTTTACCATTTGACTCTAATCCAGTTTTAGAAAAAGTATGTTGTAACTTTAAAATTTCATCTTTTTTTATTGAAACTAACGTACCATCTAAATATATCATATCAGCATATTCATTATGTACCACACGCTTACACGTATCACATGTTTCACAAGCAAACCCTTCTTCTTGTTCACAAAGTAAACTTTGCGCTAAAAAATATGCCGTTTCTTTTTTAGGTGTACCATTAGGTCCGCTAAACATATAAGCATGAGCCACTTTATGAGTTTCTAAAGCATTCTTCAACGTATGATAAACAACCGGTTGTTGTTCTAACAAAATATCTTTAAACATGAGCGTTTATAATCTCTAACAAAGTATGCATGGTAGTATCTAATACTTCTTCAATTCCTTGATTAGCATCGACAATATACATACGTTCTTTAAACTTTTCTTTGACGATATCGTATCCTTCGCGAACTCTTTTATGAAATTGTGTGCTTTCTTTATCAAGTCTATCTTGATTACCACGTGTTAGTACACGTGCTAAACCAGTCTCTACTGATACGCTTAGAAAAATGGTTGCTTGTGGTAAATGTCCTTCAATCGCAAATTCATTGATTTGATAAACTTCATCAATTCCAATTCCTCTACCAATCCCTTGATACGCTAAAGAACTATCCACAAAGCGATCACAAAGCACAATTTTATTTTCCGCTAAAGCTGGTAATACTTTTTCTACTAAATGTTGTCTACGACTTGCAGCATATAACAACGCTTCACATCTTGCATCCATTGCCGTATTCTTTGGATCAAGAATGACATGTCTGATTTGTTCGGCAATATCGATACCGCCTGGTTCTCTCGTATATACTACATCATAACCCATTTCTTTTAATTTTTCATAAGCCATTTTAGAAATTGTTGTTTTACCACTACCATCATTTCCTTCAAATGTAATAAATAGACCTTTTTGCATTCTCGACACTCCTAACTAATCTCATTTATTATACCATATTCGACTATTGATAGACAAAGAAAATAGCGTATTCTACCATGTTTTAGTGTTCCTTTATTTTTATAATAAAAAGACATTATTCAATGCATATTTTAATTTCTACCCACATATACTATAGATAGGGAATATTATGTTCCCTTTCATATACAAGTGGACAATATCCACGCAGAAGGAACAGCTTAAAACAACTGTTCTTTTTTATAGAATTGTAAAAAAAGAAGTGCATTTTCTGAAATAAAATGATATTATATGTAAGAAATATAAAATAATGGAGGATACCTTTATGATTAGAGTTGGAATTTTAGGTTATGGCAATTTAGGGCGCGGTGTTGAATGCGCCATAGCTTCTGCTTCAGACATGGAATTGGTTGGAATTTTTTCAAGAAGAGAACCTAATAGTGTCACTCCACATGATACGCAAACTGCTGTTTATACATTGGAAGATGCAATCTCTATGAAAGATAAAATTGATGTTATGATTCTTTGTGGAGGAAGTGCTAATGATCTTCCAAAACAAACGCAAGAATTTGCACAATACTTTAATGTTGTAGATAGCTTTGATACACATGCAAAAATACCAGAGCATTTTGCATCTGTTGATCAAGTTAGTAAAAAGTTCAAAAAAATTAGTATTATTTCTGCTGGTTGGGATCCAGGTTTATTTTCATTAAATCGCTTATATGCTAGTGCCATATTACCCGAAGGAAACGATTATACATTTTGGGGAAAAGGCGTAAGCCAAGGTCACTCAGATGCAATTCGTCGTATTGCTGGTGTACAAGATGCTAAGCAATATACAATCCCTGTAGAAAAAGCGCTAGAAGCAGTTAGAAACGGTGAGAATCCTGTTTTATCACCAAGAGAAAAACATACAAGAGAATGTTTTGTTGTCGCAAAACAAGATGCTGACTTAGATTTTATTGAAAACAGCATAAAAACAATGCCTAACTATTTTGATGAATATAACACTACTGTTCATTTTATTAGTAAAGATGAATTTAAACGTGATCATAGCGGAATTCCACATGGTGGTTTTGTGATTAGAACTGGAACTACTGGTTGGCAACATGAAAATAAACACGTAATCGAATATCAACTAACCCTTGATTCTAATCCAGAATTTACTTCTAGTGTGCTTGTAGCTTATGCTCGAGCTGCTTATCGTATGCAACAAGATGGTTATTGTGGCTGTAAAACAGTATTTGATATCGCACCTGCTTATTTACATAGCGATACAAATGAAGAATTAAGAAAACATTTATTATAAGAAGGTATAACGTTCATTCTTGGATTATCTAAGGTTGGACGTTTTCTTTTATTGTTTTTATAGCCTATTTAGGGTACAATATGACTGTTACCATCTTACTTTAAGAATGGTAAATAATGAATATAAAACACGTGATGATAAATGTCACAATGAGAGAAAACAAATGAAAAAAGCATATCAAATAAAAGCAACCAATGAAGAAGATACAAACAATATTATCCAACATGAAAAAAGAGATACCATCCGACTAAATAAATATATTAGCAGTTCTGGCTTTTGCTCACGTAGAGCAGCTGATCGCTATATTGAAGCACAAAAAGTTAGTGTAGATGGTGAAATCGCTTCTTTAACTACCCAAGTGCGCGAAAATCAATGTGTTATCGTTGATGGTAATATCATTCAGCATACACAAAAATTGGTATATATTGCACTACATAAACCAGTGGGGATTACGTGTACTACTGATACTGAAATTGAGGATAATATTGTGGATTATATGCAATATGAAGAACCAATATTCCCCATAGGAAGACTTGATAAAGATTCTAGTGGACTAATTTTACTGACCAATGATGGCGATATTGTTAACAAAATATTACGTGCTGAGAATCATCATGAAAAAGAATATATTGTTCGTGTGAATCAGTTTATTCGCGATGAAAACCTTGAAAAGTTACGTACTGGTGTTCAAATATATAATCCAACTACCAATGCATATCAAATAACAAAGCCCGCTCTTGTAAGTAGAGTTAACGCAAATTCTTTTCGACTAGTCCTAAGTGAAGGTTTAAATCGGCAAATCAGAAGAATGTGTACTGCTGTTGATTGTCGTGTTATTAAACTAGAACGTGTTCGTATTATGAATATTACATTAGATCATTTAGGCGTTGGAGAATGGCGTTACCTTCGTGCAGATGAATTACGCGAATTAAATACGTCTTTACAAGATAGCCAATCTACACCAAAATAAGCAAAGGAGATTACTATGGATAAAAAAGTGTTAGCAGAAATCAAAAACGAATTACCTGAAAATGTGCAACTAATTGCTGTAAGTAAGACACATTCAAAAAAAGAGATCGATGAAGCATTTCTATGTGGCTGTACTATTTTTGGAGAAAATAAAGTACAAGAGTTACAAGAAAAGTATGATAAAAATTATCAATGGCATATGATTGGTCATTTACAACGAAACAAAGTAAAAGACGTTGTTCCTCTTGTAGACATGATAGAAAGTGTTGATAGTTTACGTTTAGCTGAAGAAATCGAAAAGCAATGTAATAAAATCGATAAAATTATGCCCATATTAATTGAAGTTAATATATCTAGAGAAACAAATAAGACAGGTGTCTTACTAGAAGAGTGTCCATCCTTTGTAAAACAATGTAAAAGCTTCCCTCACTTAGATGTACAAGGCTTAATGTGTGTTGGACCTTTATGTGATGATCACGAGTTAGAAGCTGCTTGCTTTGAAAAAATGAATATTCTATTCCATAAATTGCAAAACGAATATGGAAGTGATACTTTTAAATATTTATCAATGGGAATGAGTTCTGATTATAAACTTGCCATTCAACATGGTTCTAACATGATTCGCTTAGGTACGATAATATTTGGTAAGCGTGATTATAAATAAATTCATATTCCATTGAATAATGCTCATACTATACAATAGAAAGCGAGATGAACTTTATGAAAATTAAACAATTAGTTTTTATAGCAGTACTTCTTCTATTAACTGGATGTTCTTCTAAAACAGATGACTTAGAACGTGATGTAAAAACCTTAGAAAATAAAATCACTCAACTAGAAAAAGAAAAAACAACAAAAAACAACAAAGAAGATACTAGTACTGCAAGTAAGACGAATATTGAAAGTAAAATAAATGAATTTAAAACAAATGGAGATAATCTTATTAAGCGCATCAATGCTATTTCATATGAAGATGATAAAGTGAAAAACATAAAAGCTTATACTACTTTAGATACAGAATCAGATACCATCGAACTTGCCATGGAAACATATGAAAATACGTTAGATAGAACATATAAAGATAATAAGTTAACATTTAATGAAGTTCGTGACTATAAGAAACAGCTAGATAAAATTGAAGATGAAATTGATAGTGCACTAGATGCTTTAGAACTACGCCTTAAACTTGATGACTAAATAATTCTTAGAGCCTGTAAAAATTTGTGTGTAAAATAATCCTCCAATGGTAGAATTAAGAAAACTACTAAAGGAGGATTTTTAATAGGTACTATCAACTTTATAAATTGTAGAAACCCCTACATTCGAGGACTTCGGAATAGTTTCATCAGATGTATCTCCTCACAAATCTCGTATCTTTTTTAAACGATTTTTTTATCGATTATATTCTCCTTTATTCTCCACTTTTTGTTGATTTTTTTGGCTCCATCACCATCTGTGAGATTATATGTCTACAAAAGAGGGAATAAATGGCTTTTTATACATTCAAACGAGGAACAGTAGTCATGGTGGATTTCCCCCCCCAAGTTGGCAGTGAAATCAAAGGAAACCATTTTGCTATAGTATTAACAAAGAGAGATAGAAACTCTAATGAACTGCTAACTGTCATCCCTTTAACATCTAAGCACCATAAATACCATTTAGATTTAGGTGATGAGATAAAGAAAACAATATTCACAAGGTTGAACGTTGCCAATAACATTAACTATGTAACTGAAAATATCATGCTACAAAACGAAGTTATTATGAGATACACAAGTCTTAAGAAACATACATATGCAAAAGTACATCAGATTACTACTATTAGTAAGTACAGAATAGTAAAACCCATTAACCAACTTGATCCGATTAGAAAGTTAACAGTATCAAATGAGGTAATGGACAAAATTGAAGATAAGATTAAGGAATTATTTTTTAAAGTTTACATAGATTAGATTAGGTGCTAATATTTAATTGAATTATGGCTATACGCCCTTGTTAATTCATTATTATGGCCTTAGCGCCCTTGGTCTCTTATCAATTTGGTAAGAGACTTTTTATTATTAATAACAATAAAAAAATTAACGACAATCGGAGTGAAAGTAAAAAAATATCTCTGCACGACTTTATTTTTTCTATACCCTATTTGCCATACAAAGGAGTGTATTTACAATAGCAAGAAAAAAGGCGTTAATAATAGTACCAACAACAGGCAGACCAATGCGATATGCAAAAGGCTTTGGCGAAATCAGTTTGTTATCTAATCCGAAAATAAAGAAGGAAACCTTATGTTGTAAGAATCCCTGATGGTGGAAAGGATCTGTTAATAAAAATACTTGAAAAATCAAATTCCCTTATAAATGCAAATTATTGTTTATGAAGAAACATGGAATGAAGACAATAAAATTGAAATTGAATATAACAACAAAATCTATGAAAAAAACACTTTAAATATTAGAAGTATTAGAAAAACAATGAACGTAATTATGGATTATGCAGTACAAAATGATCCAATATGTAAATAGTATGCTAATTACCTGGATTTATCGAAATCAAATGCAAAGTAAATAAAAATCCTTTTACTCAAGCTGAAATAGATATCTTTTTCAGAATGATGAATTCCCTTATGCTGATGCGGTTTTGATTAGTCATATTTGATAACAGGAGCAAATAAAGTAACCATTCAAAAGATTCTAGGTCATAGAACTGATGATGTAACAAAAAATGTATATACGCATAAGAATATAGATATGTTCTTAAACACGATAAATATGATTTAGTGCTACTAGTTAGTAAAAATTACACACAATTTCATCCAACATAAAATTTAAAAACATGATATATGGGAACTTGTTTGCTTATTACTGGATATCATTAAACCTATTGGGCTATCTTTGTAATAATTTTTGAATAACATAAGATGCGCACGCAAGACCTGCAGCACTTGGAACGAAAGGGCTACTAGCTGGAGGCATCTTTTGTTTTCGACTTACCCCTTCTTCATTGACAATAATACTCTGTATACTGGGGTGTTCACTTGAATATACCACAGGTATCTTCCCTTTAATATGGTGCTTACGAACTAAATTACGCATAATTTTTGCGACAGGATCATAACTTGTTTTCATTAAATCACAACAAACAATTTTTGTTGGATCTAAACGATTCGCCATTCCCATACTAGATATAAAAGGAATCTTATGAGCTAAGCAATATTGTATTAAGCTCAATTTAGAACTCATGGTATCAATGGCATCTACGACAAAATCTACCTTATTAGCAAATAACTCATCATTTTTTTCTTCATTATAAAACATATCTTTACAAATAATATTACAGTTATCACGATATGTTTCTATTCGTTGTTTCATAACTTCGGGTTTCTCTTGTCCAATACTTTGAAATGTTGCATGTATTTGACGATTCAAATTACTAATAGCAATACGATCACCATCTACCAATATTAAACTCCCTATACCACAACGTGCCAATGCTTCTGCAGCATAAGAACCAACACCACCAATTCCTACTATCATTACAGTAGCGTTTTTAATAATATTCATACCTTCTGTTCCAATCAACAAATCCATTCTTTGTAAAGGAGTTTCCATTATTCTTCACCTAAGTATTTCTTAATATCATTCTGTATTTCTTCTTTATAATGATCATCTTCGATATCATACCAGTGCACCTGCATTTGATTTCTAAACCAAGTATATTGACGTTTTGCAAAGTTTCTAGAGTTCTTTTTAATTAGTTCAACGCATTCTTCAATTGTTGCATTACCTTCAAAATAAGGTTTCCATTCTTTATATCCAATACCTTGAAAACTTTGTAAAGACCAAACATCTTCGTGTTTGTTCACAAGTTGCTTAATTTCATCTAATAATCCATCTGCCATCATTTGATCGACACGTTGGTTGATACGTTCATATAAATGCTCACGCTCCATAGTTAAGCCTACTACATATACATCAAAGATTGGAATGTGTTCTTGTGCCTCTATAATATCACTTTTTTTCTCTCCGTTATGTGCCATGCTTAATGCTCTAATAATTCTTTGTTTATTATTAGGATGGATAACTTCACATACTTTAGGATCAATAATTGTTAGTAAACTCCACAATTCATCATGCGAACACGTTTGAAGAAATTGCATAAAACTGGTATCTTCTGCTTGTTCTAAAAACGTATAATCATAAATAGCTGCTTTACAATATAATCCTGTACCTCCACAAATAATAGGTAAATGATGATGTTCCTGTATTAATTTTATATATTCTCTCGCTTTTTGTTGAAACACTTTCACATTATAATCTTCATTAAAATGAAACTCATCTATTAAATAATGTGGAATATCTTCCTTTTCATGATTGCGAACTTTTGCTGTACCAATATTCATCTCTTTATATACCTGCATGGAATCACCACTAATGATTTCTCCATTAAAAGTCTTTGCTAATGAAATACTTAGACTAGTTTTACCAACACCTGTAGGTCCTACTATAATTACTATTTTTTCCATATTAACCTCGCTCAAATTCTTTTATCAATTGTTTGTCATCTATACAAATTAAGGTAGGTCTTCCATGTGGACAGTGGAATGGTTGTTCACATTTCCCTAAATCAAGCACTACTTGTTTCATTTCATCTAAGGTAAGAGTACGATTAAAACGGATAGAGCTATGACAAGCCATTGTCGCAATTGCATGTTTACGTAGTTTATCTAGACTTATTTCTTTATCTTTTTCCCATATATCGATCATATCAATAATAAACGCTGCTTCTTCCACATCTTTCATCCATATAGGAAGAGAACGACAAATAAATGTAGCATCTCCAAACGCTTCTAAATGAATACCAAGTTGTTCAAGAAGTGCATTTAAATCCTGAATTTGAGCAATTGCTGAAACACTGCTTTCAATAGTTACCGGTAATAATAATGGCTGTGAATCGATATTTCCATTCATAATTTTATTACGTATTATTTCATAATGATAACGTTCTTGTGCTGCATGTTGATCAATAATATACAATCCTTTTTCACCTTCTGCTAAAATATAACAAGTATGAAATTGTCCAATCACACGTAGTTGTGGAAGACTTGGATTCAAAGCTTTAACTTCATTAACAGTTTCTTTTTTTTCATAAATAAGAGGTTGCGTTTGTACGACTTCTTTCAATAGTGTAGCCGCTTGTTCTCCTTGATATTTGTTCTCGTCTTCTTGCACTATTTCTTTAGTGAATGTTTGCTTTGGTATACTAATTGGCTCTTTAGGTGTATTTTGAAGCGTTGCTATTTGTTCCCCTAATTCTTTCATATCCAAAGGAGCAGGTTCTGTAAAGCTTTTATTTACTTCTTCATGTAGTACTTTTGTTTGTGTATCACGTGCATACGTAAAAACAAGCTCTTGTTCTTCAATCTTTTCTTTTTCTTTCTCTTTTTGAATAGCAAGGGTTGGTACTTCTAGTTGTTTTTGTAAGGCTAAGCGTAATGTTTCATATACTAATTTTTCTAATTGTTTTTCTTTTGATAAACGTATTTCCCATTTAGATGGATGAACATTAACATCGACTAATTGAGCATCCATCATCAGATTCATAACAATAATAGGATAACGATCTTTAGGCATATAAGGCGCATATGCATCTATAACTGCTTTTTGTAAATGATAGTTTCGTATCATTCTTCCATTAATATATAATAGTATATAATATTTCGTTGCTCTATTAAATTGAGGTTGCATTGCATATCCTTCAATTTTATAATCATTATCTTTTCCATCTAAAGCAATGGCTGTTTTAGCACTTTCTCTACCATATATTTGCATGAGTACTTCAAGTAAATTACCATTCCCTTTTGTTTTAAAAACAGTTCTTCCATCATGTGATAAACAAAAACCAATATCAGGATGTGATAATGAAAATTTTTGAATAACATCTGATATTAATGAAAATTCATACTGTGGCGTTTTTAAATGTTTAAACCGTGCTGGTGTTTTTTGAAATAAATTCTTTACTTGAATCATCGTTCCTTTGGGTGTTCCAGCGGGTTTTGCACTCACTAGCGTTCCATATTTTATTTCAACTTCTGTAGCATCAATTCCATTGCTTGTACGTAATAGTACATGTGATACTGAGGCAATAGAAGGCAGTGCTTCTCCACGAAATCCCATGGTGTGTATATTCCATAAATCATCTGCTTCTTTAAGTTTACTTGTAGCATGCCGCTCAAATGCTTTGGTAGCATCGCTAGCATCCATGCCACTTCCATCATCAATAATAGTTATGGTATCAATACCACCTTGTAGAATTTGAATTTCTATATTTCTTGCCTTCGCATCAATACAATTTTCAACCAGTTCTTTAACAATCCCACTTGGTCTTTCTACAACTTCTCCAGCTGCTATCATATTTGATAAATGTTCATCTAAACGATTGATTACTCCCATTCATTACACCTCCTTGTGTGAAAACAGAAAGAAGAAAAGATACCTTATACCTTCTCTTTTATTTCATATAATAATTGCATTGCTTCTATGGGTGTCATTTTATTAACATCAACATTGCGTACTTGTTGTATAATTTGTTCATATAAGGGATTCTCTTTTGCAATAATACTAGGGCTTTGTAACTTCCCTACTACATTAGGCTGTACTTCTAAATTATCCAATATTTGTTTTGCTCTATCTAATAAAGAACTTGGTAAATGTGCCAATCGTGCAACATTAATACCATATGATTTATCAGCTTTACCATCTACTACCCGATATAAGAATGTAACTTCATCATCTTCTTCATGTACTTCTACATGTACATTTCTTATACTTGGATTTTTATCTTCCATCTGTGTTAGTTCGTGATAATGTGTTGAAAACAAGGTCTTTGCTTTTGTATTATTAACAATATATTCAATCATTGCTTGGGCTAGTGCCATACCATCATATGTCGAAGTACCTCTACCAATTTCATCAAATAAAATCAATGAGTTTGCTGTTGCGTTTTGTAATGCATTATTTGCTTCCATCATCTCTACCATAAAAGTAGACTGTCCTGACATAATATCATCACTTGCACCAATTCTAGTAAATATTTGATCAAAGACTGGCATTTCTATTCTTTTAGCTGGTACATAACAACCAATCTGTGCCATAATAACAAGCAATGCGCATTGTCGCATATAGGTTGACTTACCACCCATATTAGGTCCTGTAATAATAAGAATATCATTACTTTCACTCATCTCTAAATCATTAGATACATACCGAGATGTCTTCATCATTTTATCTAAAATTGGATGTCTTCCTTCAACAATATGAATTGTATGTTCTTTATGAAACGTTGGTCTTGTATAACCATTTTCACTAGAAATATCAGCTAAAGCATATAAAGCATCAATCGTTGCTAAAGCATTAGATAAATCATGTAATCTTGATAAATACGTCTTAATTTGGTTCAATAAATCATTAAACAATTCAACTTCTAAACGGACACTTCTCTCCTGTGCATGTAAGATAGCATCTTCTTTTTCTTTCAATTCTTGTGTAATAAAACGTTCAGCATTCGATAGAGTTTGTTTACGAACATAACCAAACTCTTCTTTAATTTGATCAACGTTAGCCTTTGTTACTTCTATATAATACCCAAATACTCGATTATATCCAATCTTTAAAGATTTAACTCCCGTTCTTTCTCGTTCTTTATTTTCTAAATCTAATATCCAATTCTTCCCATGCTTTCCAACAACGCGCGCTTCATCTAATTCGGTATTATAGCCTTCAACAAAGATTCCTCCATCTTTAAAAGTCAGCGGAGGATTATCAACAATTGCACCATTGATTACATCGTATAATTCTTTACATGGATCAATTGTTCTAAATTCACTATAAGCACTACAATCTTCAAATAGTTCAAATATTGCTGGAGCGTGTTCTAGTGTTTTTACTAAACGTAAAACATCTCTTGGATTTGCGCTACCATACGCTACTCTTGCACTAAGTCTTTCCATATCATATACAAAAGCTAAGTGTTCTCTTAATTCATCTTTTGTAATAAAATTATCATTCAAATATTCTATAGCGTCTAAGCGTTTATTAATTGCTTGTATATCAACCAATGGATATTCAATCCATTTTTTTAGTAGACGTGAACCCATAGCACTACGACATTTATCTAGAAAACTCCACAATGTTTGTGACTTAGCATTATTTCGAATACTTTGTGTTAACTCTAAATTCTGTTTTGTTGAAAAATCCATTTGCAAAAACTCGTTTTCATATATCATTTCAATATGATTCAAATGTGCCATATTTCTTTTTTGTGTTTCATTCAAATAATTTGTTAATATAGCAAAAGAAGTATGGATTCGTTCATCTTCGACATTGCTTATTAAGTGCTCATATTCTTCTTTAACAAGTGCATCATTATGGTAGGAAACGGTGATACATTGCATATCTTCAATCATCTTAATAATCTTTTTATCAAACTTTTCTTGTACAACAATTTCTTTCACATTATTACCTAACAAAACTTTTTGAATAGCCATTACTTGTTTATCAATTAATTGTGCTCTCATTTCACCTGTTGTCATTTCACATAAAATAACTGCCAATCCATATTGATAATCATACATAGAAGCGATATATACGCTTGCTTTTTCATCACTTACTTCATCCATGATCGTGCCTGGTGTTACTATTTTTATAACATCACGTTTCACTAGACCCAACGCTGTTGATGGATCTTCTAATTGTTCAACGATTGCTACTTTATATCCCTTTTGAATCAATCTTTGAATATATCCACTAGAAGCGTGATGTGGAATACCACACATTGGTACCTTTTCACTTACCCCTGCATTTCTTCCAGTTAATACTAAATCTAGTTCTTGAGATGCTGTTTTTGCATCTTCAAAAAACATTTCATAAAAATCTCCTAAACGATAAAATATGATGGCATCTTCATGTTGTTTTTTTAATTCTATATAATGTTTCATCATAGGTGTATACGTTGCTTCTTTACCCATTGTATCAACTCCTGTTTCTACGTTACATTATAGCAAAATTTCCATTGAGATTGTAGCGTTTTCAAATTTATTAACAGAATTTCAGAATAATTAACAAGACCATCTAACATAACTAATCTATAACGTGTTATAATAAATAAGACTTTCTAATACCGATATAAATATCGTAAAATACGTTTGGAGTGAGGCTAATGAAAATAGGATTGTCCAAAACTAAAAATCCTAGTAAATTTGATTTTTTATTACTTGCATATTTAGTCTTAATGGCTATTACAAGTTTATTTTCTATCCATGCCGCCTTTGGTTTAGTTGGAAGTAGTGCTGGATGGGGATATTTTTATAAACAACTTATGTGGTTTATTATTGGCTTTATTGCCCTAAGTGCTATTATTTATTTAGGAAATGATGCTATGCTTGATTTTGCTAAAATTGCATATTGGATCCTTATGGGATGTTTGGTTTATTTATTTCTTAGTAAAATTTTATACATGATAACAACTCACTCACTACCTTTTGTGCAAGAACAAACAAACGGTGCTATTTCGTGGTTTATATTTCCTGGTATTGGTTCTTTTCAACCAAGTGAGTTCATGAAAATAGTCTTAATCTTAATTACTGCGGGAATTATAGATAAACATAACAAAAATAAAGTAACAGATTCCTATGAATTAGACTTTACCTTATTTATGGATGTGGCCAAATGGGCAATACCTCCTATATTATTAATATTTTTACAACCCGATACAGGAGTTGTTCTAATCATTGCAATTTCTTTATTTGCAATGATTATATGTTCTGGTATTAAGCGACAATGGTTAATTATTATTGCTACTCTTGCTGTTGTTTCCTTAATCTTATTCTTCTATATGTATTACAATCATTTTGATACATTGAATAATTTAATTGGGGGCGCAGGTGGATATAAAATGAAGCGTATTACTTCATGGTTAAATCCAGAAACAGATATAAACAATACAGGTCATCAACTCTATACCGCTCTTTTAGCAATTGGTTCAGCTGGCTTTAGCGGTTGGGGACCAGGTCTAGAATTAGTAGCTATTCCAGAAGCACAAACCGATTTTATCTTTGCAGTCATTGGACAAAGTTGGGGTTTGATTGGTACTATCTTTATCTTATTGCTTTGTGTTGGATTAGATATTCATCTATGTAGAATTGCAAGTGCTTCAACAAATATGTTTGAAAAGTATTTTATTCTTGGAGTATTAGGTATGTTGTTGTATCAACAAGTACAAAATATTGGAATGATCGTAGGATTACTTCCAATTACTGGAATTACACTCCCTCTTATTTCTTATGGTGGTTCTTCCTTATTATCTTATTTAGCTACTTTTGGAATCATTATGAATGCAAGTGCAAAAAATAAAAGTAAGATTTAAAAAGACAAGATTAATTATTAATCTTGTCTTTTTAGTATAAATTTTTTAGCCGATCCAAATAACTATATTCACGATATCTAGCAAACCTAACTTTTAAATCTGACATCATACAAATAATTTCATTTGTTTTCTCTAATGATAAATTCAAATGGTCATAACATAATACCGCTGTATCAAATGTATTACTTGTCATTTTAATCGTTCTATTTTCCATCATAATATAAGGGTTAGCAAGAGAACGATGCTTTGAATGTTGAATAGGCGTTATTTCTGCCAACTGTATGAGCGATAAACCACTATCTATAACTGCTCCTCTCAAACTTCTATTATAAGCTGTAGAGCCCGCCTGTGTTGATATACAAACTCCAGAACCTCTACATGTTTCAAAAAATTCGTTATCAACATATATCTCCAATATTTGTGACTTTATAATATTTTCTATACGTATTTCATTAAGCGCATAAAAAGGTTCTATATAATTATCCAATTTAATTTTAAGTAACTTTGATTCAAATGTTTTAGGTTCTTTATGTAAAATATCGTCAATACAAACATCTAATTCTTTTTCTGTATAGTCTGTAAAAAAGCCTAGTGTTCCAGTATGAATTCCAAGAAAATGTAAATCATTAATACAATGTAAATATTGATGAACACCATATAACAATGTACCATCCCCACCAACACATATTACCAACTTAGGATTTGCTTTATCATAATCCCAATTTTCTTGATCTAATCGTTGACGTATTTTCTGTTCAACTTGATATGATTTTTCATCTTTTTTTGCTACAATTGCATATTTCATCAAAAATCACTTCCTTTTGTCATGTACCTATTGTATTATAACATTAAAGGTGATGAATGATGAATATAAATATAGAAAAAGAATATAAAGTATTATTAAATGAAGAACAGTTTGATTTACTAGTTAAGCAACAAGATAATCTTTTATTTGTAGAACAAATAAATACCTACTATGACACACTCCAACATGACTTACGTAATTGTCATGGAGTTTTACGCATTCGTGAAAAGAACAATTCCTATTTATTTACTATGAAATTACATTCAGATGAGGGACTGCAAGAATTTGAATGTAACGTTCCTAATAATTCAATAGATGTTTTTGAACAACCTGATATTAAAGCATTATTACAACACCATAACTTTAATGCTCCTTTTAAAAAAATCACTACCCTTTTAACTAAGCGAGCAGTAGTAGATAGTCCTTATGCAGAGATTTGTTTTGATGAAAATTTCTATAACGGAAAACATGATTACGAAATTGAATATGAATATAAAAGTGATCATGATGGATTAACTATATTCCAAAATATTTTAAAACCAATAGGGATTACCTACAAAGATAATTGTCTATCGAAGTTTAAACGTGCTATGGATAGTCTATGACAATCTTTATACTCATACTATGGAATATCTTTTCCTTCATTCTTATGGGCATAGACAAATACAAAGCTACTCATCATTTATATCGAATTCCTGAAAAGTTTCTCTTATTAACAGCCATGATTTTTGGCTCATTTGGTACATTGCTTGGAATGATATTATTTCGTCATAAAATAAGAACAAATTCATTCATATACCTTGTACCTATATTTTCTATTATTCAATGCTGTATTGTAATTGAAAGGTTAGTCAATTTCGACTAACCTTTCTTTATACTTAATATTTTGTATTTCTAATACCGCCTTTAATTCCTCTGAAATAATTTGATCAAATTCTATTTGAACTAATATTTCATTAAAGTATTCACTTTTAGCAATAAACCCTTTATATAAAAAGTAATGACCAATCACATACTGGAACTTTTTCATAAAATCGTTTGTATTTACCATGCACGGCAAACATACAACAATTTTACTTTCTTGTTTAATAAAATATTCAGTTTTACTATTGGTTAGTGCTTGTGCTTGTTCATTGGTTTGTATATATTTATAAATTCTATTTTCGTCATAGTTACTATAATAGGTATGATTTATTTTTTCATATATATTATAAACTGTTTGTATTAATGCATCTTCTAAAAAGATTGCTTCATCCTCATCATGATACATTGATGACCACATATCTAATCCAACATTATTAGCAACTTCTAGTATCTTACTAGTATTCATCATGTCATCTTTATCTATGTATATATAGCTTTCAATCTTATTTGATATATCTACTCCAATCTCGCTCATATAGATTGGGCATTGGAAAAACACCACGTTATCTAATAATAAACAGTTTAAGCATTCAGGTAACTGATGATTTTTCGTTATTTTTATAATTGCTTCACCTAATGCTTGTTTTGATGGATAGCCATTCAATGTTTTGTATTTAGCCCACATTTGTGGAAATGTTAAAATATAATTCTTTGTGAACTTTCCATACCCAATAACTCCCTTTTCTTTTCCAATACCTTTTTCTGTTCCTTTTGCTAAAAAGAATAATAGATCACCTGTATTAAAGGAACTCATTTTTTTGCTATTACTTGGTTTCCAAAAGTTGATTGTATGATTTCCATTTAATCGATGAAATTCAATCATGTTCTTATCTGTTACATAGGCAATAGAAGCCATTCTAATCTCCTCTTTTCTTATAGTATTATTGTACCATTTTATATCCTTTTAAGCAGGAAAAAATCGTGATTTCTCACGATTTACATTTGTTTTCTTCCTTCTATAGCTTTTATTAACGTTAATTCATCAGCATAATCTAAATGTCCTCCCATAGGAAGTCCATGAGCAATTCTAGTAACGGGTACATTATACCTTTCCAATAATTTTGAAAGGTATAATGCTGTTGTTTCTCCCTCTACTGTAGGATTTGTTGCAATAATGATTTCTTTTGTTTCTTCATTCACTCTAGTTAATAAGGAAGCGATATTTATATCTTCTGGTAAAACCCCTTTTGAAGTAGAGATAACACCATTTAAAACATGATAAACTCCTGAATATTCTCTTGTCTTTTCCATTGCAATTACATCTTTTGCACTTTGCACTACACAAACAGTATTTTTATCACGTGTTCCATCTTTACATATATCACAAATATCATGTTCTGATAAGTTTCCACATATGCTACATTTTTTTATACCTTCTTTAACATCATCTAAACTCTTTATAAAGGTATCAATAGTCTCCTTATTCCACTCTATTGTTTCAAATGCATATCGTTCTGCAGTTTTTAAACCAACGCCTGGAAGCCTTCTAAAGCACTCCACTAGGGCTTCAAATTTTTTAGGATACATTAGAATCCACCAGGCATTTTAACTCCACCTGTTACACTATTCATTGTTTCTTCTTTATCTTTATTAGCTTTCGTTAAGGCTTCATTAAGTGTTGATTTTAACATTTCTTCAAGGTCTTCTTTATTTTCTTTCTCTAATAATGTTTCATCTATCGAAATACTATTAATATTCATATTTCCATTTACTTCAACTTTAACAACTCCACCACCATTGCTTGCTTCATAAGTCTTTGCTGCCAAATTCTTTTCTACATCTGCTAATTCCTTTTGCATCTTTTGTGCTTGTTTTAACAATGCTTGCATATTCATATTACTATTCCTCCGTTATTTTAATATTATCTTCACCAAATAGGTTTAAGATTACTTCTTCTTGCGTTTCTTCTACAATCTTATCTTCTTTAATTTTCACATCTTCTATTTGTATAGGTTCAGGTAATGTACCATTCTTCATACGATTCATAAATTCATCAATAATTGTTTTTTGTTGTTGCTTGCATACAGCAAATATTTTTTTATTTTTACCCAATAAATCAACCATAATATCATTAAATTCATTACGACTATCTTTTTCATTTATTTCATTAGCTTCTGATTGTGAGTCTACACAGACTACTAAATAATTACTGCCACTCCCTAATATACCACAATTTTTCAAACTACTTGCACTCTTCGCCCATTTTAAATCCATAAGATAGTTTTCTATCTTCTTGAATTGTTCAACATCTTTGGCTTTTTCAGGCTTTGTAGCCCCTGATAATAAACCTATAACAAGTTCTTTATCTAAAGGATTGGCAGATTTATTATCATGTTTATCATAGTTTATATTGTTTGGTATGGATTGTTCATTGGTTATTATTTCTTCCTGAATTATATTTTCCTCTATATATTCACTATTATCACTTTCAATATATGTTGGTTGTTCTATAAATGTTTCACGTGAAACATTTACTTGTGGAACAACAGTTTCTTTTTTTATAACCTTTTTATCTGATTCAATATTCTTTTCATTCATTGGTTCTATATCGAGCATTTGTAATAAACACACTTCAAAATATGATCCAACGTTTGCTGCAGTACGATACTTATCATAAGTTTCCATTAGAATATTTATCATAGCAAATCTTTCTTTAATGGTTTTTTCTTTAACAAAATCTAATGCTTGATTACTAGTTAATGCATGTAAAAGCGATGCATCCTTAGTATACTCAAATATAATAGATTCCTTTAATAATTCAATTAAATCAACTGTTAAACGTTTAATATCTATACCCTTATCTATCATACTATCAATTTTATTTAATAAATCACATGCATTTTTATCAAAAACATCATGAAATAATGATATTTTTTCTTTTACCGTAGTAATTCCATATATTTCATTAATATGATGTACTTCTATATTGTCTTTAGCATAAGCAATACATTGATCTAAAATAGATAAAGCATCTCTTAATCCACCATCTGCTAATTGCGCAATTATTTTAATTACTTCTTCATCACAATGAATACTTTCTGTATTCAATATAGTATGAATACGCTCTATAATATCTTCTTTAGATACCTTTGTAAAATCAAAACGTTGACATCTTGAAATAATAGTTGGTAAAACCTTTTGTGGTTCAGTTGTTGCTAAAATAAAGATAACATGTGCTGGTGGTTCTTCAATCGTTTTTAATAAAGCATTAAAGGCTCCAGTAGACATCATATGAACCTCATCAATGATATAAACTTTATATTTTCCCTTTAAAGGAGCATACTTAACCTTTTCAATTAAGGAACGAACTTCCTCAACTCCATTGTTACTCGCAGCATCAATTTCTATAATATCAGGATGACTACCATTTTCTACCGCAATACAATTATCACATTTAAGACAAGGCTTATGCTCTTTACTTTCACAATTTATTGTTTTCGCAAAAATTTTAGCAATTGACGTTTTTCCAGTCCCTCTAGGTCCACAAAATAAATAAGCATGTGCTATTTTATTCTGTTCAACTGCATGTTGAAGTGTTTGAACAACAGGTCTTTGTCCTGCAACTTCGTCAAAACTGTTTGGTCTATATGTACGATACAGTGCTTTATATGCCATAATACACCTGCTTTCTATCTTCATAATTATACCATGTTAAACAAATATTTAACATAAAAAAACAAGCACTTTTCAATTTTCAAAATACTTGTTTTACCTTTTTAATTTTTCTTTTATTTCTAAAAAAATTGCTGATTAGATTACTACATTCTTCTCTCATAATTCCAGTAATAACCTTTGGATAATGGTTAAACCCTGGATATTCATACATTTGAATACAACTTTCAATACATCCACCTTTTGGATCAAGAGCACCAAATATTACAGTATCAATTCTTGATTGAAGAATGGCTCCAGCACACATCGCACATGGTTCTAATGTTACATATATTGAACAATCTTCTAAACGCCAACTGTCAATTTTTTTACAGGCTTTTTGAATAGCAAGAATTTCAGCGTGGTTTATGGATTGTTGTTTGGTTTCTCTTAAATTATGTGCTCTCGCAATAATTTTATCATTTTTAACAATTACACATCCAATTGGAACTTCATCAATTAATAATGCCTTGTTTGCTTCCTTCAATGCTTCCTTCATATATTTTTCATGCATTATTAATCACTCCTCCATTTTTGTATAATAAAAGCTACCACACATGATAGAGCTCCCTTAAGGCTGCTTCGTTCCCAATCTGACCTAATTCAGTAGATACCATTGTAGTAGCTTTTATATTATAACATAGTTATAAATAATTTCAATACTTTTAAAAATCTGTTTTATAAAATTGTTTTTTAATATGTTTCACGTGAAACATATTAAAATGTTCTTAAAATTGTAGTTTTAAATTGTAGTGAGTTAAGTAACTATGCATTAAAATATTGTTTATTGCAAATTAGGAGCCTATAATTTTATATAAAAATAGCTTAAAAGCCTATATATAAAGGCTTTTAAGCAAATAAATTCATTTTATAAATAATACCATGAAAATGTCTATTTTATCAATATTTAGTTGTTTGGTGTCATAACTTTCATGCCACCCATATAAGGTTGTAACACATCTGGAATATTAACACTACCATCTTCATTCAAGTTATTTTCTAAAAATGCAATTAACATTCTTGGTGGAGCTACTACTGTATTATTTAATGTGTTAGCAAAATATTTTCCATTTTCACCTTTCACACGAATTCCTAAACGTCTAGCTTGAGCATCAGTTAAATTTGAACAACTTCCAACTTCAAAATATTTTTTCTGACGTGGACTCCAAGCTTCTATATCTATTGATTTACATTTCAAATCAGCTAAATCTCCAGAACAACATTCTAATGTTCTAACAGGAATATCTAAGCTTCTAAATAAATCTACTGTGTTCGTATATAATTTAACAAACCATTCAGAACTTTCTTCTGGTTTACATACAACAATCATCTCTTGTTTTTCAAATTGATGAATTCTATAAACACCACGTTCTTCAATTCCATGTGCGCCTTTTTCTTTACGGAAACAAGGAGAATAACTAGTATATGTATAAGGTAGTTTCTTTTCATCAATAATTGTATCAATAAACTTACCAATCATAGAATGCTCACTAGTTCCAATTAAATAAAGATCTTCACCCTCTATTTTATACATCATCCCCTCCATTTCAGCAAAACTCATAACACCAGTAACAACATCACTACGAATCATAAAAGGTGGTATTACATAAGTGAAACCTCTGTTAATCATAAAATCACGGGCATAAGAAATAACTGCTGAATGTAATCTAGCAACATCACCCATAAGATAATAAAATCCGTTTCCTGCAACTTTTCTTGCACTATCTAAATCAATTCCATCAAAACGTTCCATTATATCTGTATGATATGGTACTTCAAAATTAGGAACAGAAGGTTCTCCAAATTTTTCTACCTCTACATTTTCACTATCATCTTTTCCAATAGGAACGCTAGCATCAATCATATTTGGAATTTTCATCATAATTTCTTTGATTTTAATACCAAGTTCTTCTTCTTTAATTTCTGTGTTTTTCATTTCATCAGCCATTGCTTGAACTTTATTCTTAGTGGCATTTGCTTCTTCTTTTTTTCCATCTGCCATTAATTTTCCTATTTCTTTACTAATTAAGTTACGTTGATTTCTTAAATCATCACCTTTTTGTTTAAGTGAACGATTTTCTTTATCCAACTCAATTACTTGATCAACTAATTCTAATTTATAATCCTGAAACTTCTTTTTAATATTTTCTTTCACAAGTTCTGGATTTTCGCGTAAATATTTCATATCTAACATAAGTATTTCCTCCTAATGTACGTAAAAAAGGTATTGTCCGTAAAGGGACGATACCTCGTGTTGCCACCCTTTTTAATATAAGGATATTATTATCTTTATACTTTCTCTAAGCGATAACGGTGCGACCGTAATTAACTACTAATTTCGTTAATTCACTCCAAGGTTGATTTCATAATCTTTCATTAATAACTCACACCATCCGTTATTTCTCTGTAAATGAAAGTATTTATTACTTATCCTTATCAAGGTTTTATTAATTTATATCATTCTTCAATTGGATTGTCAATAATTTCTTCAGTTTCGATAGTTTCAATATTATTATCTTCTTCAATCTCTTCTTTATCAACAATTGCAACTTTCGCTACAAGTTCGCTATCACCAACGTTAATTAGTCTAACTCCTTGCGTATTTCTGCTATAGATTCCAATGTTATCAACTGAAATTCTAATAATGACTCCTAAGTTTGTGATAATCATAACATCCTCATCACCATTTACTGCTCTAACTGTAACTAAGTCACCTGTTTTAGGAGTTATATTAATTGTTTTTACACCTTTAGCTCCACGAGTAGTTAAACGATACTCATCAATTGCAGTACGCTTTCCATATCCGTTTTCACTAACTGCTAATAAATGTGTACCATCTCTAGATGTAGCTACACCTACAACAATACTTCCATCTACGTTGAATCCTTTAACTCCACTAGCACTTCTTCCCATAGGACGAATGCCCTCTTCGTTGAATCGAACTGCTTTACCATTAGAACCTGCAATAATTATTTCATCATTTCCAGTAGTTTCTTTAACACCAATTAATTCATCATCTTCACGTAAAGTAATAGCTATTTTACCATTTTGACGAATAGATTCAAATTCAGTTGTATGAACACGTTTAACCAATCCATTCTTTGTAACAAACAATAAATATTCAGATTCTGTTTCAGGATTGATTGGCACCAATGCTTTAACTTTTTCTTCTTTATCTAGATTTAATAAATTAACAACAGGTAATCCTTTTGTTGTACGTGATGAACTAGGAACTTTATATCCTTTGATACGATATACTTTACCAAAATTAGTAAATAATAATAAATAATCATGAGTAGACATAGTAATTAACATTTCAACAATATCATCCTCATTCACAGTCATTCCTTTGATACCTCTACCACCACGATGTTGTGTTCGATATGTATCCGTTGGAATTCTCTTAATATATCCATTAGTCGTCATCGTAATAACAATATCTTCAACAGGTATTAAATCTTCATCTTGCATATCGTAATCGGCTTCACTTATTTCAGTACGGCGCTCATCACCAAAACGATTTTTAATCTCTGTTAACTCATTACGAATAATCTCTAAAACGCGTTCATGATTTGCTAAAATATCACGCAAATCAATAATAAATGCCATTAATTCTTGATATTCATTTTCAATTTTATCACGTTCTAAACCTGTTAAACGACGTAAACGCATTTCTAAAATAGCTGTTGCTTGAATTTCGGATAATTCAAATTTTTCCATTAATCCCGTTTTAGCTGCACTATCATTTTCACTAGAACGAATTAATTTAATAATTTCATCAATATGATCCAATGCAATTCTTAATCCTTCTAAAATATGTGCACGATCTTCAGCCTTTTTCAATTCAAATCTAGTACGACGTTGTGTTACATCAATTTGATGATCAATATAATGCTTTAAGATATCACGTATTCCCATTTGTTTAGGAGAACGATCAACTAACGCTAACATATTTACACCAAAAGATGTTTGTAAAGATGTCATACGGAATAATTGATTCATAATAACTTCAACTTGAATATCTTTTCTTAATTCAATAACAATTCTAATACCTTCACGATTAGATTCATCATTTAAATAAGTAATTCCTTCAATTTGTTTATCTCTTACTAAATCAGCAATTTTTGTAATTAGATTTGCTTTATTTACTTGATAAGGAATTTCTGTAATAACAATACGAGTTTTTCCATTATCCATTTCTTCCATATTATATTTACTACGAGTAACAACTGATCCACGACCTGTTTCATATGCTTGTCTAATACCTGCTCTACCTAGAATAATACCACCAGTTGGAAAATCTGGTCCTTTAATATAGTTATCCATTAATTCCATAACAGTAATATCAGGATTTTCCATAATAGCTAGAGTTGCATCAATTGTTTCTGATAAATTGTGAGGAGGAATATTAGTAGCCATACCAACTGCTATCCCAACAGATCCATTTACTAATAAATTTGGAAAACGAGCAGGTAATACTGAAGGCTCAGTTTCTTCTCCATCATAGTTAGGAATAAAATCAACCGTATCTTTATTAATATCTTTCATCATTTCCATCGATATTTTACTCATTCTAGCTTCTGTATAACGCATCGCAGCCGCACCATCGCCATCCATAGAACCAAAGTTACCATGACCTTGTACTAACATATAACGATAACTAAAATCTTGTGCCATACGAACCATTGCATCATATACTGCAGTATCTCCATGAGGGTGATACTTACCAATAACTTCACCAACGATACGCGCAGACTTTTTAAACGGTTTATTAGCAACCATACCTAAATCATTCATAGCATGTAAAATACGACGATGTACAGGCTTTAAACCATCTCTTACATCAGGTAATGCTCTTTCTACAATAACAGACATAGAATAATCCAAAAAGGATGTTTTCATCTCTTCTGATATATCTACCTGAAGTAACTTATCTCTATAATTATCCATTTTGAAAAATCCTCCTATCTAAATATCCAGGGTTGCATATTTTGCATTTTCCTGAATAAAGTCTCTTCTTGGTTCTACTTCTTCACCCATTAACATTTCAAAAACACCATCAGCTTCAATAGCATCATTAATATTAACTTGTTTCAATGTTCTATATTCAGGATCCATTGTTGTTTCCCATAACTGTTCAGGATTCATCTCTCCTAAACCTTTATAACGTTGAACATTTACATTGTCACCCATTTCACCTTTGATACGTTCCATCTCTTCTTCTTTATAAACATATTCAACACGATTACCTTTTGCTACTTTAAATAATGGAGGCATTGCAATATAAACAAAACCACCTTCGATAATTGGTCTTAAATAACGATAGAAGAATGTTAACATCAAAGTACAAATATGTGCACCATCAACATCGGCATCGGTCATAATAATTATTTTATGATAACGAAGTTTAGTAACATCCATTTCATCACCAATACCACAACCAAACGCTGTAATCATAGCTCTAATTTCATTATTTTCAAAGATACGTTGTAATCTAGCTTTTTCAACATTCAATATTTTTCCTCGTAAAGGTAATATTGCTTGAAATTTAGAGTTACGACCTTGCTTAGCACTACCACCGGCAGAATCTCCCTCGACAATATAAATTTCACATTCACTAGCATCTTTACTTGAACAATCTGATAATTTACCAGGTAATGATGTAATTTCTAATGCACTTTTACGACGTGTTAATTCACGTGCTTTTTTTGCTGCTAAACGAGCCTTACTTGCTAATATAGATTTATCTACAATTATTTTAGCTGTTTCAGGATTTTCTAAGAAAAATCTTTCTAATTGTTCTCCCAATACACTTGAAATAATTTTACGAACTTCTGAATTACCTAATTTTGTTTTTGTTTGTCCTTCATATTGAGGATCAGGATGTTTTACAGAAATAATTGCTGTTAATCCTTCTCTTACATCATCTCCTGCTAACGTTTCATCCTTTTTAATCATATTTTGTTCTTTTGCATAAGCATTAATAATACGAGTAAGTGCTAATCTAAAACCATCTTCATGTGTTCCACCTTCCATAGTATTTATATTATTACAGAAAGAGTAAATATTAGGAATATAACCATCATTATATTGCATACCAATTTCAATTAATATGCCTTCTTCTAAACCTTCTACATATACAACTTGTTCATGTAGTGGCGTTTTATTTTTATTTAAATATTCTACATATTGACGAATACCACCATCATATTTATATTCAATACGTTTAGGTGATTCTTCTCTTTCATCAATCAAAACTAGTTTAATACCTTTATTCAAAAAAGCAAGTTGACGTATTCTAGCATTTAAAGTATTAAAATCATATGTTTGTGTTTCAGTAAAGATGATTGGATCGGCTTTAAATCTAACAATTGAACCATGTGAATCACTTTCTCCAATTTGTTTTAAAGGTCCTTGGGCTTTTCCTCCATCTTCAAAACGTAAAAAATAAGATTTACCTTCTTGATTAATCGTTACTTCTAACCATTCAGATAAAGCATTAACAACACTTGCTCCAACACCATGAAGTCCTCCAGAAACTTTATAAGCTCCTCCACCAAATTTACCACCAGCATGAAGTATAGTAAAAATAGTTTCTACACCAGAAACTCCACTTTTTTCTACAATTCCTGTAGGCATTCCACGACCATTGTCTTCTACACGAATAATATTATCTTTTTCAATAGCTATTTCTATATCAGTAGCAAATCCCGCAAGCGCTTCATCTATCGCATTATCTACAATTTCCCATACCAAATGATGTAATCCACGCTCACTAGTAGATCCAATATACATTCCTGGTCTTTTTCTTACTGCTTCTAAACCTTCTAATACTTGAATATCATCTGCAGTATAAGAATGTTCTACTTTTCCATTTTCCATTTCATCAATTTCTTTTAATTGCTTTTCATCCATCATAAATTCTCCTTACATTTTTTCAATTTTTCCATTTTCTACATTCCAAATAGTAACTTTACGATATTTTTTTATATCTTCTAAATCCTTCATATCTGTAGTAGAAATAAATATTTGAATCTCATTAGGTAAAGATGTTAATAATTTCTGTTTTCTATTTTCGTCTAATTCTGAAAATACATCATCAAGTAATAAAACTGGATATTCTTTAATAATTTCTTTTATCATATAAATCATTCCAATTTTTAAAGCCAATAAAACACTTCGTTTTTGACCTTGAGAAGCAAATATGGAAAGGTCTTTGTTGTTTATTTTAAATATAAAATCTTCTTTATGAATACCTATCGTTGTTTGTTTAAATAATATATCTCTTTCTAAAGACTTTTTATATTTATCATTTAATAACTCTTTTAATTTATTATCATCTTCAACAAATGGAATACAACTTTCATATGTGATACTAATTTTTGTTTGATCCATAGATAATTCTTGATAAAATTTTTGACATTTTTTTACTAATTGATCAAGAAAATAATATCTTTGTTTAATAATAATAATTTGCATATCAATTAATTGTGTCGTTAATACTTCTAAATAGTTTCTATCAACAACACTTTGTTTTAAATATACATTACGCTCTTTTAAGAGCTTCTGAGCAACAAATAAAGTACTTACATACTTTTTACTTATCTTACTCAATTCCATATCTACAAAGCGCCGCCGAACGCGAGGAGAAGCATTAAACAACATCATATCATCTGGACAAAACATAACAGCATTAAATTCACCAATAAAATCACTTACTTTAGAAATGTAGTTTTTATATATAAATAAATTTTTTCCCTTCTCATTAACGCTAATTTGAATATCTTCTTTTATTTCTTTTTTAACAATCAAACCTTTAATAAAAAAAGCATCGCTGTCTTGTTTTAATAAATCTCTATCATCATTTGTTCGATGAGATCTAGTCGTTGATAAATAAAGAATAGCCTCCAGTAAATTTGTTTTACCCTGTGCATTTTTTCCCTTAAGAATATGAATTCCATCAGAAAATGTAATATTTAAATTTTCATAATTTCTATAATTATGAAGTTTAAATTCATTTAAAATCATGTTAAAGTAAATTGTTTGTCTTCTATCAAAATAATATCTCCAAAATATAGTTTTCTTCCTCGTCTATTTTCTGGTTTATTATTTACTTTGATAGATAATTCTTTTACTGCAAATTTAGCTTCTCCACCACTCTGAATGAAGTCTGTAATTTTTAGTAATTGACCTAATGTAATGTATTCACTGGTTATCTTTATTTCCATTATAAAACCTCTTTCATATTCTATAATATTATAACATATTTGACTCTGTTTTTGTTAGTTTTTTACTATATTTATAAGGCTCTAATAAAATTAAATGATATTTTCAAATTATTAAAAATTAATTATAATTTAAATAATTTCATTAAAAAAAACTATTCCTAATTACTAAGAATAGTTTTCCTATTTTAAGCGTATGTTCTTACTGGTAGAATCAATTGAAGAATGCTATCATCTTCAACTGAAGTAATAATAAATGGTTTCATTTCACCACATAAACTAAACTTAACTAAGCTACCATTTAAAGAACGAATAGCATCAAATACATAACGTCCATTACAACTAATTTCTAATGGTGTTCCACTAAAGCTAGCACTACTTAATACTTCAGTAGAAGACCCTACTTCAACAGATTTACTAGTCAATATACATTCATTTTCACTTAAAGCAAATTTAATAACGGAAACTCCATCATTTTTAATAAAACTAGCACGATCGATTGCATTTAATAAATCTCGAGAATCTATTGTTAATTCATAATCGAATGTTAATGGAATTAAACGACTTGTTTCAGGATAAACACCATCAATTAAACGTGTTTGTATTACTGTATTTCCTATAATAAATTGTGATTTTTTATCACTAACTCCTACTTCAACATTTCCTTCACCTTCTAATGTTTTTACTACTTCTTGTAAAGACTTAGATGGGATTGTTATATTAAAGTTTAAGTTTTCTTCTATTTCTATAGTTTTTTTAGCTAAACGATAGGAATCTGTAGCTACACAATGTAAAGTATTTCCTTTACATTCAAAATTAACTCCAGTTAAAACAGGTCTTGTTTCTTTATCACTCGTAGCAAATACGGTTTGTAAAATAACTTGTTTTAAAACCTCTTTACTAGTTATAAAACATTCATTTGGTTTCGTAAAATCAATAGCAGGATATTCTGTTGCTTTCATTCCATTTATTTTAAACTCAGCACTATTTCCTGATATTTTAGTTAAAGAGCCATCCATCATCTCAAATTCAATTTCATCTGCATCAATTTTACGAACAATTTCTAAAATATATTTAGATTCAATAACAATTGAACCCATATCTTTAATTTCTAGAATACAGTCTTCACTTTGAAATAATTTTGTTTGAATAGAAACATCTGAATCACTTCCAGTTAAAATCAAGCAATCTTCTTTAGCTTCAATTTTTATTCCTGAAAATGCGGGTAATGGTGAAAATGATGAAATAGCTCTAGAAGCTACTGATAATGCATTGTGAAAATTTCTTTTAGATACTTTGAAGTACATAAATTAAAACTCCCTTCTTTTCTTTTTTCTTAATGAAATAGTAATAAGTGTGTGGAAACTGTGGAAAACTTAAATAAAAGCTTTATTTAAAGCATATTTAAACAAATTTAGCTAGGGAATAAATGTGGAAACGTGTGGATAACTATTTATTAATTCCTAAGTTTTTTTCAATTTGTGTTAAAGCTTGTTGAAATGAATCTTTTTCTTTTAATGATTTTAACATTTTTTCATAAGAAGCCATAATGGTTGAATGATCACGGTTTCCAAATTCAAAACCTATTTTGACAAATGGCATTTCTAAATGTTTACGACATAGATAAATAGCAATATGTCTAGCATTTGAAATGTTCTTTGTTCTAGATTTTGATTCAATTTGAGTCTTTGTTAAACCATAAAAATCACAAACAGCTTTTTTAATTTTTTTTGGTGTTAAATCTTCATCTTGTATAATAGATGGATTTTCTTTAAATATATCTTTAGCAAATTTCAAATCTATTTTTTCTGGATTATATAAAATTGCTTTAAAGAATAATTCATTAAGTGCTCCTTCTAATTTTCTAACATCTTTAGAAAATCTAGTAGCAAGATAATCCAATACTTCATCGTCCATTATGACTTCATCTTTTCTACCTTCCATTTTCTTTTGTAAAATTGCTTTTGATGTTTCAAATTCTGGAGAACCAATGGATACTGATAAACCACTACTAAACCTAGATATTAAACGATTTTCAATCCCTTTTAATTCTGTTGGATGAATATCACTGGTAATTATAATTTGTTTATTATCACTAATTAATTTATTGTACATATTAAAGAAAATTTCTTGTGATGTACTTTGTTTTAGACGTTGAATATCATCAATTAACAAATAATCAACCGAACATATTTTTTCTTTTACTTCTTCTACTGTTTTATTCTTCATAGCTTCAATTAATAAAGTTACAAAATCTTCACTATAGATATATAAAAGTTTTTCATCTGGTTTGTTTATTTTAATATAATTGGCAATAGCATGTAATAAGTGAGTTTTACCTAATCCTGAGTTTCCAAATATAAATAAAGGATTATTAAATTTTCCTGGATAGTAACAGCTACTTAACGCAGCAGCATGTGCTTCTCGATTGTTTTTTCCAACAACAAAACTATCAAATGTATATTCTTTTTTTATTTTATCTTCAAATAAAACTTCATTTCTCCGTTGTACTACTGAAGAAGGTTGTAATAAATCAACTTCATTTTTTAATAAAATTTGACACGAAATATTTTGATCAATAACTTTAGATAAAGATTCTTGTATTAAGTTAATGGATTCCATTAAAATCTGTTTATTTATTCGAAAAGGAACAACAATTGTCGCAAAGTCATCTTTAATATCAAATAGTTGAGTACCATCTTTGAACCATGAATGAAATACAACGTCATCAAAAGAAGCATTATCATGTATAGTATCTAAAGTTTTATTCCAAATATCGCTTAACTGTAATTCTGTATAATTAGACATATTTTACTCCTTTTCATTCCCATATAATTCTACTATATTATATACTAAATTACCACGAAATTTTAAATTATTAAAATTAAATTAGTTTTCCACAATAAAAAGGTTAAATAGGGTTATTTATAAGGGTTTTATAAAGTTTTCCACAGTTATCCACATGGAAAACTAACAAGTTATCAACAGTGGATAACTATATACTGTGGAAAAGTGGAAAAAATAAAATTAAATAATTAATTTTCCACTATATTAAAGTGATTAATAAGACGATATCTAAAGGATATTATTGACTTATTAACACTTTCCACAATATGTGGAAAACTATTATAAAAAAGCTTGTGGAAAAGATGTGGAAAACTATTAATATAGTTAATATATATGTTATTATAGGTAATATAATACAAATATTGATAAAAATTGAAATTCAATTAATTAATTTTCCACTTTTCTGTTTTTTGATGTTGAAAACTTATGACGATTGTCTTATTATACCCATAAATAAAGGCTTTTATAATTCATACTAAATAACTATTTTATCATCTTTATCATTACCTATATATAGCAAAATAATAGATTTTTATAAATTTTATAAATCGAATTAATTTAATTTTTTATTTGACTTTAACTATAAATTTATGTATAATTTACGAGCAATGCTCAATTTGTATAAAAATAAAAAGAAGTGGAGGTGGCTCTTATGAAAAGAACATATCAACCGAGCAAAAGAAAACACCAGAAAACTCATGGTTTCAGAGCCCGTATGGCTACTGTTGGAGGACGTAGAGTATTAGCGCGTCGTCGTAGTAAAGGTAGAAAAGTGTTATCAGCTTAAAAAATCACCTTTGGGTGATTTTTTTGTAGCAAAGAAGTTTCATGATTTTATACTAGCATGTATATATAAGAAAGGAAGTTTTTATGAAAAAAGAATTTCGTGTTAAAAAGAGTGACGAATTTGCTGAAATTATGAATCATAAAAAATTTTATACGAGCCCTTCCTTTGTTATTTATGTAAAATCACGAAAAGAAAATCATGCAAGAGTAGGAATTTCAGTTGGAAAAAAAATGGGAAATGCTGTTATACGTAATAAAATAAAACGTCAAGTACGTATGATGGTACAAGATATTTACACTTTTGATGAGAATTTTGACACAATTATCCTTGTTAGAGTGAAATATCATGAAGAAAGTTATATAAACAACAAAAAACTCTTGGAAAGATTGGTTAAAAAAGTTAAAATAGATAGGTAAGCAAACTTTAGCGAGGAGAAGTCAAGATGAAAAAGTTTTTTAAAAACAAAAAGAAATTTCTTGCAGTAATAATGCTAATGGTTGTAACGTTAACTGGTTGTAGCGTTCCACGTGGTGAGAACGGAAAAACGTACGTGAATTCCATTATTTCTGTAAAAGATGAAACAGTAAAACGTGGTGAAATTGATATTGCAAAAGATGACACTGCAACGCAAAACAAATACAAAGATTACAAAGCTAGTGATTTGATTGAAATTAAAGCAACTTCATTTGGAGATGCAATGGATGAAGGTTGGTTTACAGGACTTATCGTATGGCCAATTGCACAGTTAATAAACTGGGTAGCAACATTCACGGATGCAGGTATTGGTATTATTGCAGCAACATTCTTAATTCAAGTATTAATTTTCTTATTTTCTCTTAAATCTCAGGTAGCAAATCAACGTTTGCAAACTATTCAACCGGAGATTAATAAGATTACTGCAAAATATGCAGGAAAAACTGATGATCGTTCAAAAATGGCGCAAGCACAAGAAACACAAGCTTTATATAGTAAATATAAAATTAATCCATTTGGAACAATATTAGTTACGATTGTTCAATTTCCTGTTATTTTAGGAATGTATCAAGCAACAATGAGAGCATATGCTGTTGTTACTGGTTCTTTCCAAGGAATAAACTTAGCATTTACTCCATTAGAAGGATTTAAGTTAGGTAATTACTGGTATATTGTTATTTTCGTTCTAATGGTTTTATTCCAATTATTATCTTTTAAAATGCCTCAATGGTTAGAAGCACATAGAAAAAAGAAAAATCATGTCAAAGAAAAAAAATATGCAGAACCTGCAAAAAAACCAAGTGGTATGATGGGTTCTATGAATATGATGATGTATATGAGTACAGCTATGATTGCTATATTTGCAATCAACTGGCCATTAGGTATGTCTTTCTACTGGTTAGTAAATTCAATAGCAAGAGTTATTCAGAATGTCATTATTCATAAGTTCTTTATTAAAGACTAGGAGGAATCCTTAATGAATGTATATACAGGAAAAAATTTAGAAGAAGCTTTAAAATCTGCTGCGAGAGATAAAAATGTAAATGTTGAAGATTTAACATATACAATAACAGAAGAAAGTAATGGATTTTTAGGACTTGGAAGCAAAGTAACATGTAGTGCATATAGTAAACAAGATATCAAAGATTTTATGAAAAATTATTTACAAAACTATTTTGATAACATTGAAATGGAAGCAGAAATTGAAGTAAGTGAAGAAAATGATTTCTATCATGTTAATTTAACTGCCGAAAACAATGCTATTCTTATTGGTAAAAATGGTCAAACATTACAATCTATTAATACTGTATTAAAATCTGCATCATCTAGTGAATTTAAAAGACGTGTAGGTGTATTAATTGATATTAATGGATATAAAGAAGAAAAATACCATAAAGTTTGTTCACTTGCATTAAGGGTTGCTAAAACTGTTCAAAGATCAAGAACAGATGCGTTGCTTGATCCAATGCCAGCTGATGAACGTAAAGCAATTCATAGTTATTTATCAACGATGAAACACGTTGGTACAATAAGTGAAGGCGAAGGAAATCAACGTCGTTTAAAAATTATTTATAAAGCAGAAGATTAATATAATGACAGTTTCCTTATATAGGAAGCTGTCATTTTAAATAATTATGCATTTACTATAAGAAAATGTCATTAATTTGGTATAATAAGACTGCTTAAGAAAGAGTGATAGTATGAAGATTATAGTAGGATTAGGAAATCCAGGCAAAGAATATGAAAATACCAGACATAATTCTGGTTTTAAAGTAATGGAAGCAATAGCTAACGAATGTAATGTAACCATCACACAAAATAAATTTAAAGCTCTTATTGCTCAAACAAGAATAGGTAATGAAGCGGTTCTCTTGATGAAACCTCAAACATATATGAATTTATCAGGGGAAGCACTTATTCAAGCAATTAATTTTTATCATGTTGATATCAAAGATATTCTTGTGATATATGATGATTTAGATTTGCCAATTGGAAAGGTACGCTTAAGAGAAAAAGGCAGTGCAGGCGGACAAAATGGGATGAAAAATATTATTTCTCATCTACATACCCAAGAATTTAATCGAATACGTGTAGGAATTGATAAAGATGCTAGAGTGCCTATTGTAGATTGGGTCTTAGGTAAGATACGCAAAGAAGATAGCGAAGCATATGAAAAAGCAATAGAATTAGCAAGAGATGCAGCAATTTATAGTTGTTCTCATTCATTTATGGATACAATGAGTCATTTTAACAAGAAATAGGGGTCGTTCATGAACAGTTTGTTAAAAGCATTAGAAAACAATGAAGCAGTACAAAATATATTGAATGGTAAGAGTAATTTAGGAAATCTTTCATTAAGTGAAGAAGCCTTATTATTAGCAAGTGCTTATCAAAAAAGTCCTCGCTCCTTGTTTGTAATAAAAAATAATACGTATACAACACAACAACTATTTGAGCGTGTTCGCACCCTATTAGAAGATGATGTGTTGCTTTTTAACGTGGAAGAATCCTTGCGTGTAGAAGCTGTTGCATCTTCTCCAGAGAATAAAGCAAATCAAATGGAAGTAATGGCAAAACTACAAACAAACCATCCTTATATTTGTATTATGAATAGTGTAGCAGCAATTCGTTTTATGCCTTCTCCTACAGTATTTAAACAACACTGTATCAATCTTCATAAAGATGATGAAATTGCTTATGAACAAGTAAAGCAATTATTATTTGAAGCTGGATATACCCATGTAAATCGTGTGGATCAACCACTTTGTTATGGTGCACGTGGAGGAATTATAGATGTATATTCTATTAATTATGAGCATCCTATACGAATTGAATTTTTTGATAATTTTATTGAGAGTATCCGTTTCTTTGATATTGCGACACAACGGACAATTGAAATAATTGAACAAGCACAAATTATTCCCGCAACTGATATTTTATTTACTAACGATGAAATAAAAGAAATTGTAGAACATGTTAATATTGATTTACCAACACAAAAAAAACGTCTAGATAAAGGTATGCAATTAATTCTTGAAGAAAATGTAAACCAAGATTTAGATGCAATTGCCAATCATTATATAGAAGGAAAAAACTATAAGTATTATGCATTTTTAAAAGAAACATTTACAATTGGAGATTACGTAAAAGATGCTACTTGGATTATATCATCAAAAGAAGAAGTACATTCAAGTATAAAACGGGTACAAGAGGAAACGATTAGTTATCTCCAAGAACTATTCCAAGAAGGTATCAGTTTATATAAATTTGGGGTATTTGAAGAATTTAATAAAGTACTAATGAATCATCATGTAATAGAAATAGGAATGTTTGCGGACTTCAAACATCCAGTGACATCTGAAATTATTACGTTATCGTTAGGTGATGTAAATTTAGAGCGAACAATCGAAGAAATCATCACGGAATCACACCATCGAAAAGTAGTACTATCACTAGAAGAAAGTGAAAGTAAACAAATTAAAAAACTACTAGATGAAAAAAACATGCAATATAAAACTAAACAAGAAAATGAAGAATTAGAAATTGGACTTCAATTTATTCATAAGAAATTGATAGAAGGATTTACTTGTATCAAAGAAAATATAAGTGTTTATACAAGTAATGAATTGTTTCATAGTACAAAAATACGTACACATTATAGTAATAAGTTTAAAGAAGCAGAAGTTCTTCATGATTATCAAGAATTAAATATTGGAGATTATATCGTTCATAATATACATGGTGTTGGTAAATATTTAGGAATTGTAAATAAGGAAATTGATGGTATGCATAAGGACTTTTTACATATTGCTTATAAGGGTGATGATGTGTTATTAGTTCCTTTAGAACAGTTTCGCTTAATTCGAAAGTTTGTTTCAAAAGAAGGAGCATCTCCTAAATTAAATAAATTAGGTAGTGGTGAATGGGAAAAAACAAAACGTAAAGTAAGTGAAAAGATTGCTGAATTAGCAGATCGACTTGTTCATTTATATGCCAATAGAGATGATAATATTGGATTTGCTTATCAAAAGGATTTACCAATACAAGCTGATTTTGAAGCTGATTTTGATTATGAATTAACAATAGATCAAGCAAAAGCTGTAAAAGAGATAAAGAAAGATATGGAAATGCCAAAACCAATGGATCGATTATTATGTGGAGATGTTGGCTTTGGAAAGACGGAAGTAGCTGCACGTGTTGCATTTAAAGCAGTACTTGATGGAAAACAAGTTGCTTTTTTATGTCCTACTACTATACTTTCTCTACAGCACTATAAAACGTTTATACAACGTTTTCATAACTATCCTGTAAATATAGCAGTTATTAATCGATTCATTAAACCAAGCGACCAAAAACAGATTATAAAAGGAATTAAAGAAGGAACGATTGATATTCTAATAGGAACACATCGTTTATTATCTAAAGATGTAAAATTTAAAGATTTGGGTTTCTTGGTCATTGATGAGGAACAACGTTTTGGCGTAGAACATAAAGAAAAAATAAAAGAATTAAAAAATAGTGTCGATGTATTATCATTAAGTGCAACACCAATTCCTCGTACATTACAAATGTCGTTAATTGGAATCCGTTCTTTATCACAACTAGATACCCCACCAATGAATAGAATGCCTGTACAAACCTATGTCATAGAAAAAAACTTTTCTATGATCAAAGAAATCATTCAACGTGAATTAGCGCGTAGTGGACAAGTGTTTTATCTCTATAATAATGTAAAAGAAATATATGGGGTTGCTAGAAAATTAAGAGAAGCAATGCCAGAAATTAAAATAGGGGTAGCACATGGTCAAATGGCAAGAGATGAAATCGAAGATGTGATGTTACAGTTTACATCTAATACCTACCAAGTATTACTATGTACAACAATTATTGAAACAGGAATTGATATACCGAATGCCAACACAATCATAATTGAAGATGCAGATCATTTTGGACTTTCTCAGTTATACCAGATAAAGGGAAGAGTAGGTAGAAGTGATCGATTGGCCTATGCATATTTAATGTATTCACCTAAAAAACAGTTAAGTGAAATAGCAACTAAAAGATTAAAGTCAATCAAAGAGTTTACCCAATTAGGAAGTGGATATAAGATTGCGATGCGAGATTTAACAATTCGTGGTGCAGGAGATATGTTAGGTCCTCAACAAGCAGGTTTTATTGATACTGTGGGTATTGATATGTATATTGAAATGTTAAATAGTGCAATTAGTGAAAAGAAAGGTATTAAAGTAGAAGTAGAAGAAGTACTAGATAAAGCAAATGTCAAAGTAGATGCTTATATCCCAAGTAAATTTGCTACTGAAGATTATGAAAAAATTACGTTATATCAACGAATAGAAAAAATAAAAACAAAGAAAGAATTATTATTGTTAAATGAAGAGATTCAAGATAATTATGGAAAACTTCCTAAATCAGTACAATTATTATTTGAAAAGAAACGCTTAGATATCTGTATTAATGAGAAACACATTGAAAATTTTAGGGAGTTAAATAAAGGCATAGAAGTAAGTTTCACTGAAACATGGTCTAACTCAATTGATGGTGTAAAGCTATTTGAAATGATGACTACATTATCTAAGGATATTACAATTCGTTTTAAAGATGGTAAAATTACAATGAAAATGCCAAAAATAAAAGCTTGGTTACCGATTGTTATAGAAGTCATTGAGCGAACTAGTAAGTTAGGAAAAGAATAAGGATTGACTTTAGCTCAATAAACTATTAAAGTAAGTAATGTAATATTTGATAACAAAACTTCGGAAAGGAATTATAAAATGATAAATAAACAATTTTTCACATCAGAATCTGTTACAGAAGGTCATCCAGATAAAATGTGTGATCAAATTAGTGATGCAGTATTAGATGCTATATTAGAAAAAGATCCCAATGCACGTGTTGCCTGTGAAACATGTTGTACAACAGGTATGGTTATGATTATGGGAGAGATTACAACTTCTTGTTACGTTGATATTCCTAGTATCGCAAGAAATGTAATTTTAGAAATTGGTTATGATCGTGCAAAATATGGATTTGATGGAACTACTTGTTCTATTCTTACTTCCATTGATGAACAATCAAGTGATATTGCCTTAGGAGTAAACCACTCTTTAGAAACAAAAGAAGGTGGAGAAGAAAATAATGGTGCAGGAGATCAAGGTATGATGTTTGGATATGCCTGTGATGAAACGCCTGAACTTATGCCATTACCAATCTCTCTTGCTCATAAATTAGCAAAACAATTAACAAAAGTTAGAAAAGATGGAACGCTTGATTATTTACGTCCAGATGGTAAAACACAGGTTACGATTGAATATGAAAATGATCGTCCTAAAAGAGTAGATACCATAGTTATATCTACACAACATTCTGATAGTGTTTCTTTAGAAACAATACGTAAAGATTTAAAGAAACATGTAATTGATGTTATTATCGACGCTTCTTTAATAGATGAGAATACAAAAATTTATATTAATCCTACAGGACGCTTTGTCATTGGTGGTCCACAAGGGGATAGTGGATTAACAGGTCGTAAGATAATTGTTGATACATATGGAGGTATGGCACGTCATGGTGGTGGTGCATTCTCTGGAAAAGACCCTACAAAAGTTGATAGAAGTGCAGCTTATGCTGCTCGTTATGTTGCTAAAAACATTGTAGCCGCTAGTCTTGCAAGTAAATGTGAAGTACAATTAGCATATGCAATTGGTGTTGCTCAACCAGTCAGTGTTTTAGTAGATACGTTTGGTACAGGAAAACTAGAAGATAGTGAAATCGCCGAAATAGTAAAAAAAGAGTTTGATTTAAGACCAAGTGCTATTATCAATACGTTAGATTTAAGAAAACCAATCTATCGTAATCTAGCAGCTTATGGTCATTTAGGAAGAGAAGACTTAGGGGTAAAATGGGAAAGTGTAGAACCTGCCGTAAACCTAAAAAAATATTTATAAAACAAAAGCCATACAGAGCTAATAAGCAATGTATGACTTTTTTCTATAGTTGAGACCTTTTAAAATAAAAGGTCATCCCACACCCTACTGAATCTCTTGATCCAAACTGTTAAAAACTTCAGTGTCAAAAAACTCTACTAATGTAATATCGAGACCGTCGCAGATTTTTTTGATCGTTGAAACTGTTGGATTTTTACTTCTCCCAGACGTAATGTTGCTTAGCGTTGATTGAGTCATTCCACAAAGTATGCTTAACTTGTTTAATGATATTTGTCTTTCATCGCACAGTTGGTGAATTCGCTCGCAACAAACTTTTCCCATTGTCATAGCCATCACTCCTATTTCTCTTTGACCACTTAATTCTAATTGTTTTGTTACTGAAAAGGTTAATTACCTATAGTTATTATTCTTAATACCTATTAAATTATACCTTATTTAAGGTATATTTGATAGATGTGAATGTATAATTCAAAAAGGTTTGTGAATACTATCATTAGTAAAGGAGTGTCGTAATGAAAGCAACGGGAATAGTTAGAAGGCTTGATGATTTAGGAAGACTAGTGATACCGAAAGAAATTAGAAAACAATATCGCTTAAAGGAAGGAGATTCTATTGAATTCTTTATAGATAATGATAATATAATCATTCGTAAATTTGATGTTATGTCAAAGCATCTAGAAGAAATTGATATCATGTGTGATACACTACATGCTATGTATCAAAATAAAGTTTTATTCATTCAAGATGAATGGATAGATCGTCAAAAATTTAAAATTAAAGAATCATTTGTTAAACAAGCAACGATACATCGAAATAAAGTTTTTGAGAACCAAGAAATATATGTCGATGATAAACAGACATATAGCGGAATCATTTATCCAATTACAGCTTTTGGAGATTGGTTTGGATCATTTGTTGTGCTATACGATAAAAAAATATTAGAAAATGAAGAATGCTATGCTTTAGAAGCATTTGTTCAGCTTTTATCTCGCCAACAACAACAATAAATGGTAAACTATTCACTAAGAGGTGAGTTTATGCGTTTAGATAAATATTTAAAAACAGCACGTATCTTAAAACGAAGAACCGTATCTAAAGAATTAGCAGATCAACAACGTGTATATGTAAATGGGAAGGTCGCAAAGCCTTCTACAGATGTAAAACTTGGTGATATTATTAAAGTTATCTTTGGCTACCGTGAACTAAGTGTTCGTGTCCTAATGATTCAAAAACAAGTAAATAAAAACGATGCCGCTTTAATGTTTGAAGTTGTCGAAGAAAAACTTATTAAAAAAGAAGAAGTAAAAGATATTCTTGAAAACTAATTGGAATATCTTTTTTTTATCGTCTCAAATAAGCTATAATAGAACCAGGTGATAATATGAAGCAAAAGATAATTGTAGTAATAGTTTCTATAGGAGTCATCATAGGCTTGCTATATATGTTAAAAGAAACATTGAACAAACAATATATGAATGCAAAAGAAAATAGTATAACTCAACGCTCTAAGAGTGTAGCTAATATGGTAAGTATTATCGATAAACGAGAAAAAGTTTTATTAAAGAAAAATATTAACTTACCTGTTGAAGGAACAAAGTATGCTACCATTCAAGGTGAAAGAGTGAATTTCAATAAAGACTTATATTATGGAGATAGTGATTCAATTCTAGATATAGCAATAGGGCAATATACTAAATCAGGTCTTCCTGGAGAAGGTAAGCCAATTCTCATAGCAGGACATAATGGAACACATTTCTATAAGTTAAGAGAAATGAAGATAGATGATATCGTAACAATTACGACAACGTATGGAACGTATCATTATAAGATTAATAATGTTGAAATTAAACATGTAGATGACTTTAGTACTTCCGTTTTAAATGATGATAAAGAATATCTAATTATGTATACTTGCTATCCATTTGAAGAATATGTTCATACTGATCAACGTTATTTTGTATATGCGCAGTATGTAGATGGACCAAAACTAAGGGGAGAAGCAGAATGAAAAAGATAACGATGTTTGGGTTCGCAATTCTTGGAATAAGCACGTCTATATTATTAGCATCATTTGTCTCTTTCTTCTATACTCAGCAAGTCTTAACAAGTGAACAAATGTATCAAAATATGCAAGCTGATTTTGAAAGTATCCAAGAACAAACAAAGATTAAACAAAATATATTTAAAGATGTAATAAGTGAAACAGATTTTGAAAAACAAACATCAAGTGCAGTAATTCAAAAGAATGCAGAAATAAAAATTAGAAGCAATATCAAAAATAGTAGTGAACTTTATTTAAGCGATTCAGAAGCAAAAAATTTAGCAATCCAGGTAAAAAATCTATATGAAGAGCAACAAGTAGATGCTTCAAACAATACTCTTTTAGACAATGTACGTATACTTTGTATAGGCGGTATGTCTATAAGTATTATATTTCTTCTATTACAATATCGACGCACAAAGTAGTTAGCAAGTATGTTCTAACTACTTTTTTTGTGCATAAAATAGATTGAAAGCGAAAGGAGTTTTAAACAATGGAAGATACGTCATTATCCAACCCTTTGCGATTTGAGAGTAATCCTTATCACAATGTGATTATGAAAGATCGTAAAGTAATGGAATTAACAGGAATAAAACAAATAGATAGTTTTGATGCCAATGAATTTCTATTAGAAAGTGCACAAGGATGGATGTTAATTCAAGGAAAAGACTTAAAACTTGGTAAGTTAGATACAGAGCGTGGGGATGTTATTATCAATGGATTAATTGAGTCAATTTCATATATTACAAATAAAAAAGGTAAAGGGAAGGAATCAGTTATCTCAAAAATATTTAAATAATGCTACTACCTGTGCAAATACAAGCCATACTATATCACTTTTTAATGGGTTGGTTATATGCATGTGGACTTAGCTTTTTCATTAGTTTTATAAAACATTTACATTTTTCATTTATGAAAGGATTTTATGAAATTTGTTATCATTTAATTTTTACATCACTGATGTTTTATGGACTATTTAAATTGAATAAAGGAGTAAGTAATGTATACTTACTTGGTTTCTTTATATTAGGTGTTATTGTATATATTTCTTTTTACCAACTTCTATTTATGCAATTTTTTTCAGGTCTTAAAAATGTCTTACGACCAGTAAAAAACAAACTAACACTTGCTAAAAAACGAATACTTGGTATAATAAAGTTACCGCTTAGAATAGTAAAAAGGAGGTACTTGTATGCCAAAAAAAGAAGAAAAAATAGAAAAAACAACCATCAAAGCAAAAAAGAAAAAGCATCCAGTTAGAACCTTCTTTTGCGTAGCCATTATGTTTGTTGCTTGTTTCTTGATATATTCAGCTGGTAAAGATGTATTTATGACAATAAAGTTAAAGAATGAAATTTCTTCTACAGAAAGCTTGATAACAGAATTAGAAGGACAAAAAACTTCTTTATCAAAAGAAAAAAAGAATCTTGAAGATCCAGAATACGTAAAACGCTTTGCAAGAGGAAAATTTATGGTTAGTAAACCAGGAGAACAAGTGTTTAAATTGCCTGCTAAGAATGAAGACCCAGGAACTGCTGATTAAATAGTTAAAAAGTCAAAGAATAATTTCTTTGGCTTTTTAGTACCTTCTATTGGTAAAGCATTGGAGTTGGCAATTATTTCTTCTGCACGAGGGCTTGTTATTTTGCTTATTTGTATTTTTACTCTACCACCACTTCTTGGCATGACAGGCGTCTGGTTAGTGGCACCGATTACCGAATTGTTAACGTTAATTATAAGCATAACTTTTATTATAAAAGAGAATAAACTACTTCGTGTAATTTGAATTCGCTTTATTTTTATATAAGTAAAGAATAATCTTTAAGGTCAATGTAAAAATGAATTTCGATTACTACGAAAGTAAAGGTAACCACGCTATGATTAGCTTGGTTACCTTTTTAAATGAGGATAGTCAAGTAAAGTTAAGGTTATTGTTTATATATAAAGGCACGATGATAAGCTAAAAACAGTTTACGATTTTCGCTTAAGTATTGTTTTGGTAATTGAAAATTTTTAGAAAGAACATAAGAATCTTTTAAATATGGACTGTCCAACAAGTCTTTGTGAATGATAATATAGCCGTTTTCATCAAAGGTAAAATAACCTTGATCAAACAAATAGTCGTGATTGCGACATAACAAGAGACCATTGTCATGATCAATTGCTTCATATATATGAGCACAATCTCTAAATGGTTTAATATGAGAAGCAATGAGCATGTGTGCAATATTGATTTGACATAAAGGACAAGCATGATTAAATTCATGGAATAAAGTATTTTTATAAAAAGACTGCAGTGCTTTTGTTTCATCACGATCACGTGGTATTCCACAACGTGGAATGATTGATAAAATAGTCTTTTTCTGAGCGTATTCAATCATACTTAATCTTGTATTCCTATAATCGATACGCAAATCTTCATGGGCTACAATACTAGAAGAATAAAGTGCTGTTAAAGCACAAGAAATTAATGGATTTACATCTTGAAATTCTTTGCATATATCTCTAATTCTGTTTAAAAGTTTGGGCTGAAAACGAATGTGCTCATCAGAAATTTCAAACAAAGAAGTTTGTAACATAAATTGAAGACTTTTAAAATCAATGTATTCCAAAACTTCTTTTTTATTTGTGAATTCATTATTATTTATTTGTTTTAAATAATAAGTAAATATTTGTGAATCATGAATGAAGCTTTCAAAAATAGCTAAAGCTTCCACACCACTGTTTTGATTACTTTTTGAATAAATGGTGGCGGCTGGAGATAAATCTACTCCATTTATAGTTATCTTTAAGACTTGCTTCTTTTTGATATAGTCAACAAAGTCTTTCACTTCAACCAACTTAAGTACAAAAGAATCACGTTGCAATGCTTCATAAATTTTAGTAGGTGCTACATCTTCTTGGATACCTTGAATTTCAATCGAGTCTAAAATAGACAGAATTTTCTTGAAAAGTATTTTTCTCATGGTTTCACCACTTTCTATATCCTAATTATACACGAAATTTTGAATAATTTAACATTACGTCAAAGTTTGCGTGCTTTCGACAAATCAAAACATTTACAATGTAGCTAATAAAAGGAGAGTGTAAGAAATGAAAGGACCAGGAATTAAAGATTACTTAGAGGTAATTGAGAAAGCGAAACAAAGTGCACATACGAAAGGAAAGGCATATATCGAGGTGAATTCAAAAGAGTTACATGCAATGGTATCACCAGAACATGCAACAATGCCAACATGTTGCCAGGCATTGTATAAATTAATGTTAGATGGAGATGAAATATTACGTAGACCTAAGGGAAATACCGGATATGGTTCACATTTAACAATTCGTTTCTATGTGGAACAACTAGAAGATAGAGCATTGATGTTTCCAAATAAAAAAAGAGGAAGACCTGCCAAGTCTGACGAAGAAAAGCTAGCAGCAAAAAAAGCGAAGATGAAAAGAAATACTGAAGATTTATGCAACCTAATTAAATCATGGTTAGATGAACATGGATGGGAATATATTGAAAATAAAGAATTTATTGAAGCACATAACGAGTCTAAACGATGGGTCATTAATGTGCAAGGAATTAAAAGAGGAAGAAAACAAACCTTACCTGTAAAATTAAGTGAAGTCATTAAACATATTGATGATACAAAAATTCATTATAGTATGGCGTTTAATGATTCATTGTCTTATCGAAGACAATGGAACGAAATACCAACAGCTGTAAAAGATAGTTTAAATATGAGCGTAATTTTTGCGGATAAAAAAGGTAATATTATCGAAATATAAAAGGAATTGTAACATAAATCAAAAGACTCTATAAGATAGATAAGAGGAGTTTGATACTATGTTGCATTCCTTTTTGTTAGTTATCGCAATTAGTGTAGACAGTTTTTTAGCAGCACTTGCCTATGGAACGAAAAAGATTAAAATACCATTTATATCTGCACTCTTAATTTCAAGTATTGGTGTTTTGTTTTTATTTATATCACTGATTAGTGCAACCTTTATACAAGCTTTTCTATCTGCTAAAACATGCACTTTCCTATCATTTGTTTTATTCTTTATAATGGGGATTAGCTCACTGTTTCAAGGAAGTGTGAAAGCCTTTTTTAGAACAAGGAAAAAAAGGAAATTAAAATTTGAATATAGTGGGATCTCATTTGTCATCGATGTTTATTTAGATGAAACAAAAGCAGATAAAGACGATAGTAAATTATTATCATTTAAAGAAGCTATTTATTTAGCAATCGCTTTATCTTTAGACTCTTTAGTAAGTGGATTTGCACTAGGTATTTGTATTAGCAACATAACCTTTATCCTATGTATTAGTTTTTGCATAGGTGTATTTGTAATAATGTTTGGTTCTTTTCTAGGGAGGAGATTATGTACACTACCAACATGGAACTTATCATGGTGCAGTGGTATTTTATTTCTGTTATTAGCCTTTTCTCGAATTATATAACAATAATAGGATGAAAACAGTTCCTAAATTACGTAAATAGTGTTATATTATTAGGGTAAAACAGGAGGTATTTAACGATGAGTAAAAGACCAGTAGTATTAGTAGTAATGGATGGTGTTGGTATTAGTTGTTCTGAATTTGGTAATGCTGTGAAAGCTGCATATAAACCAACTTTGGATAATTTATGGGATACTTGCCCTCACACAGAAATAAAAGCACACGGATTATCAGTAGGACTTCCAAGTGATGAAGATATGGGAAATAGTGAAGTTGGACACAATGCATTAGGTTGTGGTCAAATATATTCACAAGGTGCAAAACTAGTGAATGAAAATATTCAAACAGGAGATATCTTTGAAACAGAAACATGGACAGATTTAATTAAAAACTGTGCGAATGGAAAATTACATTTATTAGGATTGTTATCAGATGGAAACGTGCATTCTCATATCAATCATTTAAAAGCATTAATTAAACAAGCTAAAGAGTGTGGCGTGAAAGATGTTAGAATTCATGCATTACTTGATGGACGTGATGTTCCTGAAACAAGTGCACTTCTTTATGTTGAAGACATTGAAAAGTATATGGCCGAATTAAACGATGACAACTTCTATGCTTGTATTGCAAGTGGTGGTGGTCGTATGAGTATTACAATGGATCGTTATGGTTCTAACTGGTCTATGGTAGAAACAGGATGGCATGTACATGTTTTAGGAGAAGGTAGAGAATTTGCTAGTACAACAGAAGCAATCGAAACTTATCGTAAAGAAACAGGTGTTGTAGACCAAGACTTACCAGGCTTTGTTATTGCTAAAGATGGAACACCAGTAGGAACAATTGAAGATGGTGATAGTGTTATTCTATTTAATTTTAGAGGAGACCGTGCACAAGAAATATCATTAGCTTTTGATACAGATGCTTCTTTTGATAAATTTGATCGTGTAAGAATGCCAAAAGTTATGTATGCAGGAATGTTACAATATGATGCAGATTTAAATATTCCACATAACTTCTTAACATATCCACCAAAAATTAAATACACATTAACAGAAGAATTATGTAAATCAAATATTCGTGAATATGCAATCAGTGAAACACAAAAATTTGGACATGTTACATACTTCTGGAATGGAAATAGAAGTGAAAAAACAAACGAAAAATTAGAAGACTATGCAGAAATAACTTCTGATGTAATTCCATTTGAACAACGCCCTTGGATGCAATCAGCACAAATAACAGATGAATTAATAAAAGCGATTACTTCAGGGAAATATGATTTCTTACGTACCAACTATCCAAATGGAGACATGGTAGGACATACTGGAAACTATGAAGCAACGATTATTGGAGTAGAATCAGTTGATTTACAACTAGCACGTGTTAAAAAAGCAGTTGATAGTGTAAATGGTATTATGATTGTTACTGCAGACCATGGAAATGCTGATGAAATGTATGAAAAGAGAAAAAAAGAAGATGCTCCAATTAGAGCAAAAACTTCACATACATTAAATAAAGTACCATTTATTGTATATGGAGCAGATGTTGAATTGAAACAAGATGAACATTTAGGTTTATCAAATGTAGCAGCTACTGTAGCTGATTTACTAGAAGTAAGTCCAAATGAACATTGGAATGAATCAATCATTAAAAAATAGAACTTAAAACGCTTATCATTTTATTTAGATGAGTAGTAAATGCATGTGACCATGCTATGATAACTTATTGTTAATATAATTATAATAAAGTACAAATGGGTACATAGTGTTATATAGCAAGGGTGCGTAAGCGAGAAGAGGCGAATAAACAAATGAATAATAAAACGAAAGCATGCAAACTGTTCTTGTTTATAACGCTCTTTTGGTTAATTGCAGTTCTACCAGTTACAACTATTAGCGCAAACGTTGCAAATGAAAGTGAACACGTAGAGGAACCTGAGACTCCTAAAGCGCGGCGTAAAGCAATCCAAACATCAACGAATTCATGGATAGTAATTGCCGGGATTTTAGCAGTATTTAGCGTAGGTAGTTGTGTTGTTATGGCAATTCATATTGGAAAAGACGATATATAAAAAGATGGAATATTAGAAATAATGCCATCTTTTTTTTACGTTACTTAACGAGATTTTGTTTTTTTAGGGTTGCTAAATGTTTACTACGTTTTGTTGCTCTTAGTTTTTCAATGTTCTGTGCTAGTACTTTTTCATAAGAAGAAGTTGTCTCTGGCAAATAAAATTTTGAAGAACTTAATTTATCTGGCAAATACTGAATTTTATTCCATAAGTCACTACGTCCATAATCATACTTGTCTTCTTCACGCATTTGAACGGGAGTTAATCTTAAATAATCAGGAACACTATAAGATGTTGTATGTAAAATAGACATCACTCGATCAATGGCTGCTTCACCACTTTTTGATTTAGGAGAAAGGGTTAAATCTACAAGCGCTACGGCAAGCGGTATTCTAGCTTCTGGAAACCCAACTCTTTTCGCAACATCAATGGCTTGTACACAACGTGCAACAGCAGCTGGATTACCAAGACCTACATCTTCATAAGCGGTAACAAGCATGCGTCGTTCAATACTATCCATATCATTTGCTTCAATCATAATTCCCAAGTAGTATAAAGCGGCATCAACATCACTACCACGAATAGATTTTTGAAAAGCGCTTAATACATCATAATACCCATCTCCATCACTATCCATACTCATATTTGGAATCTGTGAATATTGTGAAACAAGTTCTTTTGAAATAAATCCATCACTAGCTATTGCACATATTTCTAATATATTTAAAGCATAACGAATATCTCCGTTAGAATGTTTGGCAATAATAGATAAAGCATCATCATCAATAGTAACTTTGTTATCTAAACCTACAGGCTGTTCAATGGCATTTAACAAAGCTTTTTTAATATCATCACTAGATAGCTGCTTAACTTCAAATAAGTGTGTACGTGAACGAATGGCAGGGTTAATTGCATGTAAAGGATTAGAAGTAGTTGCTCCAATTAGAATAATACTCCCATTTTCAACATGCGGTAATAATAAGTCTTGCTTATCTTTATTTAAACGATGAACTTCATCAACAATTAAAATTAATCCAGGAAAGTACTTAGCCTCTTCAAAAATTATCTCTAAATCTTTTTTATTCCCAGTAACAGCATTAAAATTACGATAAGGTAAACCTAATTCATTTGCTAAAACACTTGCTAAAGTTGTTTTACCAGTACCAGGAGGACCAAATAGAATCATTGAAAACAAACGTTTCTCTTCAATACATCTACGTAGTACTTTATCTTTCCCAATTAAATGCTCTTGTCCTATGACCTCATCAAGCTTTTGAGGTCTGAGACGAAAGGCTAATGGTTCTTGCATATTATCACGTCCTTGCCCTTATTTTATCATATATAAACCCAAATGATTTATGAAAAGAATAAATGTTCAATTAGTATTTTACATCCTAATAAAAGTAAAATACATCCCCCTAATATACCAGCATATTTTTCCAATAAGCCACCAAGTTTATTTCCAATAATTACAGCAATAAAGCTTAATATAAATGTTGTAATTCCTATGATTAAAACTGCTTGTATAATATCTACTTGTAAGAAAGCAAAACCAATTCCAATTGCTAAGGCGTCAATACTAGTAGCAATTGCTAAAACAAGAATGGTCTTTAACCCTAACTGTTCTTCTTTATTATCTTCTTTAGGATGAAGGGCTTCTTGTATCATATTAATACCAATAATGCCTAACAAACCAAATGCTATCCAGTGATCAATAGAAGAAATAAAACTTTTAAAATAACTGCCTATCCAATAGCCTAATAAAGGCATCATTCCTTGAAATAATCCAAAGAAAAAGCCTAGATATAAAGCATACTTTAATAGTTCTTCTTTTTTGATTGTCATACCTTTAGCAATACTTACAGCAAATGCATCCATACTTAATCCAATACCAAGAAATAAGACTGAAAGTATATCCATATAAGTTCCTCCTTAATAAAAACGAGCTTTATACGTGAAAAAATCCACGTATAAGTCTCGCTTTTTAATTCTTAAGCCAGATTCTAACTAGAGAATCATTATGTTGACTTAACTACTCATATTTGAGCAAACTACTCCCTTATAGGTCAATTAATAATAACAGATGAATAAACGGTTGGCAATACCATTTAAATGCCAATAGACTCTTTTTCAAATAAGGAAAACAATAAATTATCATTCATGTTACGTACTAAATAATCATTAAGAGGAGGAACTTAATAATATTTATGGTATTGATATCTTTGGATGTAAAAATAGTTTAGCGTAAAAGTATTTGTTCTTTATTATCCTTATTTAGAAATATTGATATTTGTTTTTTAAAGTTCACATCCTTTAGAATAGTATTAGATGATTGTTTGAATTTTTCGTTAATCTTCTTTATATCTAAGTGACCTACTCCCACCACTTATGCGATGATATCGCATTGAAGTGGGGGCTTC